>WLFI01000160.1 GCA_009703845.1 Actinomycetota bacterium | reverse complement strand
TGCGCGAAAGTTCGCCGCCGCTAGCGCCCTTGCCCAATGGTCTGGGTGCAGCGCCAGGATAGGCCGACAGGTTGATTGAGATTTCATCTTGCCCGTGTATGCCTAGCTCACCGGTGTTCACCACTGTCACCAACAGGGATGCTCCCGCCATCGCCAACCCGTGGAGCTCTTCGGTCACGGCCGATGCCAGTGCCGTTGCTCCCTCGCTGCGAATAGCCGAAAGTTGGTTGGCCAAACTCGCTGCTTCGGTTCGGGCGGCAACGACGTTGGCCTCTAAGTTTCGAAGTCCCTCATCGCTGATGTCGATGTTCTCAAGTTCAAATTTGGCCCTGCGCTCAAGGTCGAACACGTCTTGCAAAGTTGGACCGTATCGCTTAATCAAAATGTTGATTGCCGAGCGGCGTTCTTGAACCTGCTCAAGTTCTAGAGCGGTGTTGCTTTCGATTGAAGCTAGATAACCAGATAGTTCGGCGGCAACATCGGTTACCTGCGACCCGATCAGCCGAAGGGCTTCAACGTGCTCAGCCAACTTGCTATCGTGCATTGATACGTGTTCGAGTGACCTGCGCGCCGAACCTAGGGCGTCAATGGCATCGGTGGCTTCATAAGCCTCGCTCGATAGAGCTTCGTGGGCCGCCGCCACGGCCAATCGAATGTCTTCGGCGTGGGTGAGCTTTGCTGCTGCCTCTGCAAGTTGAGTATCTTCGCCTGCCTGCGGCGAAACAGCTTGGATGTCGGCTAGCGCAATTCGTAAATCGTCAAGCTCTTGGGCTTTGCCGCCAAGGTTTGAGCGCAGAGCGGTTAGCTGTCGCTCAAGCTCACGCCAATTGGCGTATACCCTGCTGTATTCGAGCTGTACCGATTGCAATCCGTCCCCGCAGAAGGCATCGAGCGCTTCGCGCTGAGCCACCGCAGATTTGAGCCGAATTTGATCGGCTTGACCGTGAACCACAACCAGGTTTTCGCCAAGTTCAGCCAAGACGCCAACGGGGGCTGAACTTCCGCCCACGCTTGCTCGAGATCGGCCATCCGTGCTGATTGATCGATTGAGAATGAGTTCGCCATCTTCGATAACCCCGCCGGCGTCGTGCACACGGTCGGTGAGTTCGGTATTCGAATTGATAAGCCAACGACCTTCGACAAAAGCCGCTTGGGCATTGGCGCGAACAGCGCTCGAGTCGGCGCGATTGCCGAGCAATAATCCGAGTGCGGTGAGAACCATTGTTTTTCCGGCACCGGTTTCACCCGAGAGCACGTTCAAACCCGAACGAAACTCTAAACGTGCTTCATTGATCACGCCGAGGTCGCGTATTTGAATTTCTTCAATCACGGTTATGCCCCATTGGCGTCAGAAGCCGGACCTCGCCACCCGTCAACCGGAAGCGAGAACTTTCTCACCAAGCGGTCGGTAAACGGACCCTGCCTAAAGCGGGCCAAGCGAACCGGAAGGTCGCTCTTGCGAACTTCGACGCGTGCGCCTGGCGGTAGGTCCCAGGTTCGACGTCCGTCGCACCAGAGCACGCCTGAACCCGAAGAACGCTGCATTACTTCAACGGCAAGTTTGGAATTTGGGTTGATCACCAGTGGGCGGGCAAATAGTGCGTGTGCGCTAAGCGGCACCAAAAGCAGAGCTTCGACAGACGGCCAAACCACAGGGCCACCGGCAGAGAACGAGTAGGCGGTTGAACCCGTTGGAGTGGCCATTACTATGCCATCGCAACCGAATGAAGATAGTGGACGCTCATCGATTTCTACGACGACCTCGAGCATGCGCTCTCTGGCGCTCTTTTCGATGGTTGCCTCATTTAGCGCCCAGGTTCGAAACTCTTCGTGACCGCCGACTATGACTCTCACGTCTAGTGCGAGTCTCTCTTTAACCAGGTAGTCGTGCTCGACGACTCGGGCCACGGCATCGGACATGCCGTCACGCTCGCTCTCGGCGAGAAAACCTACGTGCCCAAGGTTGATACCTAGCAGCGGGGTAGCCCATTCGCGCACCACTTCGGCCGCCTTCAAAATGGTTCCATCACCACCAAGCACCATGACGACTTCGAGTTCTTTGCCATCGACCTCGTCATCGAGAACGGCGATGTTAGAAATTGCCTCGTGAGGTGCAACCTGAGATCTCGAGAATTCAACGTATGCGTCGCGCTCGGTAAGAGTCATGACCGGCTTGATTCCGGCTGCAGAAAGTTGAGCGCACACTTCGGTTCCGGCTAGAAGAGAGTCTTCTCGGCCGGTGTGCGAAACGATCAACACGTATCGTGTGCTCATTTGCTCTCCTTAGCTAAAGAATCAATAATCTCAGACCATTGTCCCGAATTTTGTGCTTCTTTAGAACTAATCCACAGCACGTACTCAATGTTCCCATGCGTGCCGGGTAAAGCAGAACGAACGAGCCCACGGATGCCGCATCCGAGCGAATTGGCATGGTCAACCACTTGGCGAATAGCCTCGGCACGCAATCGGTAATCGTTCACGATTCCGTTTGCACTGAGTGATTGTCTACCGACTTCAAACTGCGGCTTAATGAGTAGCACCAGATCGGCACCAGGGGCAACCGACAGGATTTGTTCGAGCACGAGAGTGAGTGAAATGAAACTCAGGTCTGCTACGACAACGTCGAAATCCACTTTCGCCACACCCGCCTCAGCGAGGCTTTCTGGTGAAAGTTCGCGAGCGTTGAATCCCTCAATGCAGGTAACTTTTGGGTTGTCCTTTAGGTCGGCAACCATCTGATCGTGACCGACATCAATCGAAACAACGCTTGAGGCACCTCGGCGCAGCAGTACTTCGGTGAATCCGCCCGTCGATGCGCCAACATCCAAGCAATATTTGCCAACCAGCTCTAGCTCACCAAACTGGTCTAGCGCTTCGGCAAGTTTGTGCCCGGCGCGTGAGACGTAATCGACTGCAGGCAGAAGGGTTAGCGAAGAAGATTCAACGATTATCTGGGCAGGTTTGCGAATAGCCTCCCCATTGACTAGCGCGCGCTTGGAATCAATCAGGGTAGCCGCGTGTGAACGAGACCTGGCTAGGCCCGCTTCAACGAGCGCAAGATCGGCTCGCAACTAGTTGCTCTCGGCGAGAATCGCTTCAAGCTTCGCGTGTAGGGCGCGGTATGCATCAATCTGCTCGTTCTCTGGCAGAGCAGCGATGCGCTCGAGCTCTTGCAAAACTTCAGTTTGAAAATCGTTCGTCATGATTACCTTTCGACCTAAAGACTATTCGTAAAGCGCTGGTTC
>WLFI01000016.1 GCA_009703845.1 Actinomycetota bacterium | reverse complement strand
TTATGAAACGCTTGAAGCAGATCAAGCGAGAGGCAAGCAACGATGTCTAGTTCGAACGAAGGCACGACCAGCAGCACACTCACCCAAGAGCAACGTGCCAAAATCGCGATGGCCAGCGCCGAGCTAGCCGAGTTGCACCAGGCGCTCGTGACCAACGGTCTCGTGGTTTGGACCGGGGGCAACGTTTCGGCGCGCATCCGTGTTGAAAACGCACCAGACATTTTTGTGATCAAGCCTTCGGGTGTTGCCTATGAAAACTTGGATGCTGCCGCCATGGTCGTATGCGATCTCGACGGCAACCTGATTGAAGGAACCAGGTCGCCCTCGAGCGACACCGCGGCTCACGCCTATGTTTACCGCAATATGCCTGAGGTTGGCGGAGTTGTGCACACCCACAGCAACTATGCGACCGCTTGGGCTGCGCGGGGCGAGGCGATTCCTTGCGTACTCACCGCACAGGCCGATGAGTTCGGCGGCGAGATTCCGGTTGGGCCGTTTGCCATCATCGGCGACGACTCGATCGGTCGCGGAATCGTCGAAACCCTAACCGGCCACCGTTCGCCAGCTGTGCTGATGCAAAACCACGGGGTTTTCACCATTGGGGCTACTCCAAAGGCCGCGGTCAAGGCAGCTGTGATGTGCGAGGATGTCGCCAAAACCACACATTTGGCCGTCGCACTGGGCGCACCGAAGCCAATTTCGCCCTCAAATATCGATGCTTTATATAACCGTTATCAAAACGTTTACGGAAAGTAATCAAACTCTCTTTTTTCGCGGGCTCGCTTGTGGTTGAATAACCATTAAGAAATGTTATCGCTCACATTTTTAAACTTTGAATCCTTTCCTAAGGGCAGAAGCGGGCGAAAATGTTTCCCAAGTGACTAGTCGAATTGGACGCGACTGGGAGCGCGCTATCACAACCCGTCCAAACCGAAAGGAAATCGAATGATCAAGTTGATCAAGAAGGTGCTCGGCGTTGTAGCCGCAAGCGCACTTGTGGTCGGCGGCCTCTCAGGCTGTGCAACCACTTCGAGTGAGGGTGGACTAATTGGTGTTTCGATGCCAACTCAGTCTTCAACTCGCTGGATTAGCGATGGTGACAACATCAAGTCGACTCTAGAAGCAGCCGGCTACGAAGTTGACCTTCAGTATGCAGAAGATGACATTCCAACCCAGGTAACCCAGCTCGAGGGCATGCTGACTAAGGGCGCAAAGGCTCTTATCATCGCAGCCATCGACGGAACCCAGTTGACTGACGTTCTTCAGGCAGCTAAAGACGCCAACGTACCTGTTATCTCGTACGACCGTCTGATCCGTGACTCAGCAAACGTTGACTACTACGCAACCTTCGACAACTTCAAGGTCGGCGTTCAGCAGGCAACTTCGATGCTCGTAGGCATGGGCGTTTACGCTTCTGAAGACAGCACCTCGGCTGACGGCGCTAACGCCGCTGGCCCATGGAATGTTGAGTTGTTCGCTGGTTCACCAGACGACAACAACGCAACCTTCTTCTTCAATGGCGCAATGTCGGTTCTACAGCCACTTATTGACTCGGGCGTGCTCGTAGTCAAGTCTGGCCAGACCGACTTTGAGACCGTTGCCACCCTTCGCTGGGATGGCGCCGTTGCTCAGAAGCGCATGGAAGACATCCTTGTAGGTAGCTACAACGATGGCTCGAAGGTAAACGGTGTTCTATCGCCATACGACGGTCTAAGCCGCGGTATCATCGCTGCTCTGACTGACGCTGGTTACAGCGCCGGCACCGACATGCCAACCATCGTTGGCCAGGACGCCGAAGTTCTTTCGGTCAAGGCCATGATCGCTAACGAGCAGTACTCAACCATCTTCAAGGACACCCGCGAACTCGCGAAGGTTGCCTCGGACATGGCTATCGCACTGCTAAAGGGCGAGACCCCAGAAACGAACGACACCACCACCTATGACAACGGTGTAAAGGTTGTTCCTTCTTACCTACTTACCCCTTACATCGTCACCCTTGACAACTACGAGTCACTTCTAATCGACTCGGGTTACATCAAGGCTGAAGACCTAGGCTAAGTAAACCCAGCAACACTGTGAGATTGGTGGGGCGAAGCAATTCGCCCCACCAATCCCCCACAGAGCACCACAGCGCAGCATCCACGCAATAAAACCCCAGCAACAAGCTGTAAGCAAAAACCGCTCCACCCGAACCAAGAGCCTCAAACGATAGAGTCGAAGTCAAATGAACAACATTCTCGAGATGCGAAACATCACAAAGACTTTTCCGGGTGTTCGAGCGCTAGACAACGTAAGCCTCGAAGTTAAGCGCGGCGAGATTCACGCCATCTGTGGCGAGAACGGCGCAGGCAAATCAACCCTCATGAAGGTGCTTTCTGGTGTGTACCCACACGGCACCTATGAGGGTGACATTTTTTATGAAGGCGAGATTCAGGCCTTCAAGAACATTCGCGAGAGTGAAGCCAAAGGCATCGTCATCATTCACCAAGAACTCGCGCTCAGCCCCCACCTCTCGATCGCCGAGAACATTTTTCTAAACAACGAAATCACAAAGCGCGGCCTAATCGACTGGAACCGCACCAACCAAGAGGCGCAGAAGCTCATGGCCAAGGTTGGTCTTCGCGAAAAGCCAGACACCAAGGTCATGGAGATCGGTGTTGGCAAGCAGCAGTTGGTCGAAATCGCCAAAGCGCTGAGCAAGCAGGTTCGCCTTTTGATCTTGGATGAACCAACCGCCGCCCTCAACGACGAAGACTCGTCACATCTGCTCGACCTGCTTCGCCAACTGCGCAGCCAGGGCATCTCTTGCATCATCATTTCGCACAAGCTCAACGAGATCGCATCGATCGCCGACAAGACCACCATCATTCGCGATGGCAAGACCATCGAGACTCTCGACATGGCCGGCGGCAAAGTCGACCAAGAGCGCATCATCAAGGGCATGGTTGGCCGTGAGATGGAGAACCGCTACCCGGCTCACACCCCGACCCTCGGCGAAGAGGTGTTCAGAGTCGAAAACTGGACGGTTCACCACCCCGAAGACAAAGCGCGAGTCGTTGTCGACAACGCCAACCTCTATGTTCGCCGCGGCGAGATCGTGGGCCTAGCCGGCATCATGGGTGCTGGTCGCACCGAGCTGGCTCGCAGCGTGTTTGGCCACTCGTGGGGCTCGAACATCAGCGGCAAGGTTTTTGTGAACGGCAAAGAGGTGGATGTGCGCACCATTCGCGGCGCCATCGACGCAGGCATTGCCTATGCCACCGAAGACCGCAAGCGTTTTGGCTTGAACCTGATCGATGACATCAAGCGCAACATCTCAATGGCTTCACTTAAAAAGTTCGTCAAGCGCGGCCTGGTCGACGACAACGAAGAGTTTCGGGTTGGCAGCAGCTACCGCGAGAGCATGAACATCAAGGCCCCTTCGGTGCTTTCGATTGTTGGCAAGCTCTCGGGTGGTAACCAGCAGAAGGTGGTTTTGAGCCAGTGGATCAACACCGCTCCAGAGATTTTGATCTTGGATGAACCTACCCGAGGCATCGACGTTGGCGCTAAGTATGAGATTTATCTGATCATCCAGCGCCTAGTTGACGAAGGCAAAGGCGTGATCGTGATTTCGAGCGAGCTGCCAGAGCTTTTGGGTATCTGCGACCGAATCTATGCGATTTCTGAGGGTGTCATCACCGGCGAGGCCACCCGCGCCGAGGCTAGCCCAGAACTACTTATGAAGTACATGACCAAAGAAAAGGAAAAGTCGAATGTCTGATGCATCGAACGCCAAAAAGGGTTTTCTAGGCGGTTTGAGCGAGAAGCTCGAGGGCGTAAACCTGCGCCAAAACGGTATCTTCTTGGCTCTGCTCGGTCTGATCATCTTCTTTGCTGCCACCACCCCTAACGCAGCTTCGATCACCCCGACCAACTGGTCGAACCTGGTGGTGCAGAACGGATACATTCTCGTTCTAGCCATAGGTATGGTCATGATTATCATCGCCGGCCACATCGACCTTTCGGTTGGTTCGTTGGCCGCGTTCATCGGCGCTGTCGCCGGTGTGCTGGTGGTTCGACCGCTTGAACAAGACGGCTGGGATTGGCTGCCTGCGCTTCCTTGGTGGGCCGGTATTCTCGGTGCAATCGCGGTAGGTGCGCTGGTTGGTGTGTGGCAAGGCTACTGGGTGGCCTATGTGGGCATCCCCGCCTTCATCGTTACCCTGGCCGGTATGTTGCTGTTCCGCGGTATGGCTCTGATGACTCTGCAGAACTCGAACATCGGTCCGTTCCCTGACGAGTTTCGCGCAATCGGAAACGGCTTTCTCGATAAAGAGAATGCTCTTGGCACAGCCATAGGTTTGCCCGAGCAATTCAACGCATGGGCTCTGATTGCGACAGCTCTCGGCATCTTGGCGATTTGGTTTCAGGCCGTGCGCACCCGTGCCGGTCGCATCAAGTATGGCCAGCCAACCGAGCCAAGCTTCTGGTTCTTTGGCAAGAACATCGCCCTTTCGACCATGGTCGCCTACGTTGGTTTTCAGCTCAGCCAGGCAAACGGTATTCCTTACACCCTGATTCTGCTGGTGTTCTTGATCGTGATTTACACCATGGTCATGAACAAGACCACTTTCGGCCGCCACATTTATGCAATCGGTGGAAACCTGCACGCAGCAATGCTCTCGGGCATCAACGTTCGTCGTGTGAACTTCTGGTTGTTCGTGAACATGGGTGCTCTAGCGGCTCTGTCAGGTGTCTTGATCGCAGCCCGCATGAACTCTGCAGTGCCAAAGGCAGGTGACGGCTTCGAGCTCGACGCCATTTCATCGGTATTCATCGGTGGTGCCGCCGTTCAGGGTGGTGTTGGAACGGTTACCGGCTCAATGGTCGGTGGTCTCATCCAAGGTGTATTGGGTAACGGCATGAACCTGCTATCGGTCGGTATCGACGCACAGATGACCATCAAGGGTCTCGTGCTGCTACTCGCCGTGGCATTCGATGTGTGGAGCAAGAACCGCAAGTAGCGGTGGCTAGAAAGAAACCAAAATGAGCAACAAACAAAACCTTGAAGTTTGGTTTCTAACCGGTAGCCAAGACCTATATGGCGAAGAGACTCTGGCGCAGGTCGCCGAACAGTCGAAGGCCGTTTTGGCCGCGCTCGAGGCCGGGCTATCAACCAGCGTCAAGCTGGTTTATAAGCCGACCCTCAAGAACGCCGACGCCATTCGCCGCACCATGCTCGACGCATCGGCAAGCGATGCCTGCATCGGTGTAATCACGTGGATGCACACCTTCTCACCCGCAAAAATGTGGATTGCCGGCCTCGACGCCCTGCAAAAGCCGCTGATGCACCTGCACACCCAGGCCAACCAGTCGCTGCCGTGGTCGACCATCGACATGGACTTCATGAACTTGAACCAAGCGGCTCACGGTGACCGCGAGTATGCACACATGGTCACTCGCATGGGCATCGCGCGCAAGATCGTGGTCGGCGACCCGGCTTCGGCTTCGGTTGCCGCCAGGGTTTCGGCCTGGATCACCGCGGCCGTTGGCTACAACACCTCGCGCAACCTAAAGCTCGCTCGCTTCGGCGACAACATGCGCTTTGTCTCGGTCACCGACGGCGACAAGGTGTCTGCCCAGATGGCTCTAGGCATCTCGGTCGAGAACTATGGCGTAAACGCGCTGGTTGCCGCCGTGGCAGCCGTTAGCGACGCCGACGCCGAGGCGCTAGCCGCCGAATACGAGCAACTTTACGACGTAGCATCCGAGTTGAAAGCTGGCGCAGCCCGCCACGACTCGCTCGTTTATGCGGCCAAACAAGAAATCGCCCTTCGCGGTTTTCTAGAGGCGGGCGGATTCAACGCCTTCACCTCGAACTTCGAAGACCTCGGCGACCTCAAGCAGCTGCCAGGCCTCGCCGTGCAGCGTCTGATGGCCGATGGCTATGGTTTTGGTGGCGAAGGCGACTGGAAGACCTCGGCTCTTGGCGCAATCTTGAAGAGCATGACCCCGGCGGGTGGTGGCACCTCGTTTATGGAGGACTACACCTACCACTTCGGCCCGGGCCCAGCCAAGGTTCTCGGCGCTCACATGCTCGAAGTTTGTCCGACCATCACCAAGGCAAAGCCAAAGATCGAGATTCACCCGCTGGGCATCGGCGGCAAAGAAGACCCCGTTCGCATGGTGTTCACCGCTACCCCGGCTCAGGGCCGTGTGGTTTGCCTGGTTGACCTCGGTGACCGTTTCAGAATCGTGCAGAACGAAATCGAAATCGTCGAGCCGAACGAAGACTTGCCAAACCTGCCAGTGGCCCGCGCCGTTTGGCAGCCGGCTCCGTCGCTCGAAACATCGGCAGAAGCGTGGATGCTCGCTGGAGGCTCCCACCACACGGTGCTAACCAACTCGGTGTCGGCCGAAACCATCGAAGACTTCGCCCGCATGGCCAAGATCGAGCTCGTGGTGATTGACGAAGAAACCCGCATGCGCGAGTTCAGAAAAGAACTGCAGTGGAGTGCGGCCTATCACCGCTTGGCGGAGCGCCTCTAGATCGTTGTCGCGTCGATGACGAAGCGGTAGCGAACATCCGAGTGCAGCATGCGGTCGTAGGCGCGGTCGATGGCCGAAGCCTCGGTGGCGTCAACTATCTCAACCTCGGCAGCAATCGAGTGCTCGGCGCAGAAATCTAGCATCGCCTGAGTCTCGTCGATGCCGCCGGTGTTTGAACCCGAAATCGACTTCATTGAGGCAATCAAGCTGAACGGGTTGAAGTGCTCATCGGCAGGTGGCAGACCCACGTTTACCAGGCTTCCGCCAACGCGCAGCAGACCGAGAATCTTGTCGACGGCGATGTTGCTCGATGTGGTGTTCAAAACGATGTCGAAGAAGTTGTGGTACTTCTCGAAGGTGGCCTCGTCGTTGACCAAGATGTAGCCGGTTGCGCCGAATGACGCTGCGTCGGCTGCCTTAGCCGGTGAGGTGCCGAGCACATAGGTTTCGGCCCCGAAAGCTGCGGCGAACTTGACTCCCAGGTGACCCAGGCCACCCATGCCCATGATCGCAACGCGCTTGCCCGGCCCCGCGGCCCAACGCTTGAGCGGCGCATAAACGGTGATGCCTGCGCAGAGCAGTGGTGCGGCAGCATCCAAGCCCAAATTTTCTGGGATGCTCAGCGCAAAGTTTTCGTCAACGGCGATGCTCGACGAGTAGCCGCCGAAAGTCGGGCGACCGTCGTAGTGACGACCGTTGTAGGTTTGCACGTTGCCCTTGAGGCACACGTTTTGGCGGCCAGCCTTGCAGTATTCGCACTCACCGCATGAGCCAACCATGGTGCCGACACCGGCGCGGTCGCCGACCTTGAACTTGGTTACGGCCGAACCCACCGCGGCAACGTGGCCGGCGATTTCGTGCCCCGGAACCATCGGAAAAATGCCCTCGAACCACTCGTTGCGCGCCTGGTGCAGGTCGCTGTGGCAGATGCCCGAGTAGGCGATGTCGATCAAAACCTCGTTGGCCCCAAGCTCACCGCGTTCGATGGTGCTCTTTTCAAAGTTCGAGGTTGGTGACTGGGTTAAAAGCACGCGTGATTGGGTCATGGGTTCAGTCTATTTCGCTACCGTCCCGGCGGTTTGCCTTTTGCTTAGGGCTTAGGCGGCGTTTTTAGCGGTGGATGCTGGCATACCGAATGCGGCCACTACCGGGTATTCGAGGTAGTCGGCATACATCGCGAGCTGCGGCATGCGCCAGGCGTAGTCGCGAGCGATTTGGGCTAGTGCCGCCCAAAAGAACACGTTTAGCAGGTCGACGGCGAGGTGTGAAACGGAGTCGCCGGGGAAGGCTCGGCCGAGCATCCGTCGCAGCATTGTCGGGGCATCGCTGAGCCCGAATCGGTGCAGGGCGGCGCGGGTGCTGAACTCGATTTGGCGGGCGCGGTGCGGGTTCCAAATGGCATTGCCGCCGGGCTGGTGAAGCAACTCGTGAGCAACGCGGGCCTGCGACACAACCGCGCCGTCTAGGCGGTCAAAGAGCTCGGCGAAAGTTGCCACCTCATAACCGCAACGGCGCAAATCGAGCACGTCGGGGTAGTAGAGCATGCGATAAAACGGCGCGTGCGTGACAACTGTTTCGCCCCAGTTTTCGATAGCTTCGTCGGGCGCATCGAGTTCGTCTCGTTCACGCATGAATCAATTGTCTGTCGCGAGCGAGAGAATCACAAAACGATTTATCCTTGAGAGTGGAGGAATCGTGACCGAAAAGAAAACCAAGGCCGAACAGCCAAAGTCTGCCGAGCGCAAAGGCTCTCGCGCCTGGATTTATGCGACCGTCGGCGTTGCCGTCGCCCTAATCGGCGGAGTCGTTTTCTATGGTCAGGTCATCTACCCAGAGGTTCGAAAAGAACAGATCGCCAAGAACGACATCATCGCCTGTGAGGGTTTTTATAAGGCCCTGCGTGCCGAAAAGAAAGACGTCGACGACGCTTTCAACCAGGTGCTAAATGCCAGCGATGACGCCATCGAACTCTATGACCCCGAGTTCAACGATGCCGACCCTAACTTCGGCAAGGTTTATGAGGCTTTCTTGCGCCTGAGCGACGCGGGCATTTCGGCACTGTCTGGCGACCTGGTGCTTGGGTTCGAAAGTTTCAACCGCGAAATTGTTCGCACCGAAGATGTTTGCTACCCGATTTTGGTCGCTGCTGAGCGCGAAAAACTGCGCCAAAGCCCAGCCCCGACTAACTAGAGCTGGCCGCTCGCAAGCCGAGCGACTGCGGTAATAAAACCTATTTAGCCTCGAGCATGTCGTGGCGCACGATGATTGCGTCGCGAGCCGGGCCCACGCCAATCGCCGAGATGCGACATCCGCTTAGCTTTTCAAGCGCAACGACGTAGTCTTGCGCGTTCTTCGGCAGCTCGTCGAAGGTGCGGCAGGTCGAAATGTCTTCGTCCCAGCCTGGGAACATTTCGTAGACCGGCTTGGCGTGGTGAAAATCGCTCTGCGAAACAGGCACTTCTTCGACGCGCTTGCCGTCAACCTCGTATGCCACACAAACCGGAATCTCTTTGATGCCGGTGAGCACGTCGAGCTTGGTGAGCACGAAGTCGGTGAGGCCGTTGATGCGCGCCGAGTAGCGGGCGATCGGGGCGTCATACCAGCCACAGCGGCGCGGGCGGCCGGTGGTGGTGCCGTATTCGTGGCCGGTTGCGCGCAGTTGCTCGCCCCATGCGTCGAATAGTTCGGTCGGGAACGGGCCAGCACCAACGCGAGTGGTGTAGGCCTTGACGATGCCGATGACCGTCTTGAACTCGCGAGGGCCAATGCCCGAACCAGTGGATGCTCCACCGGCGGTTGCGTTCGAAGAAGTTACGAACGGGTAGGTTCCGTGGTCGACGTCGAGCATGGTGGCCTGGCCGCCCTCGAACAGAACGGTCTTGCCAGCCTCGAGTGCCTCGTGCAGCTCTAGCGCGGTGTCGGCAACCATCGGGCGAAGACGCTCGGCATAGCTCAAGAGTTCAGCCACGACCTCATCCACTCGAATTGCTGCTCGGTTGTAAACCTTGGTGAGTAGTGAGTTCTTCTGAACGAGTGCGCCTTCAACTTTTTGGCGAAGAATCGAGACGTCGAAGAGGTCTTGAATGCGAATGCCAACGCGGTTGATCTTGTCGGCATAGGTTGGGCCAATGCCGCGGCCGGTGGTGCCGATGGCGCGCTTGCCCAAAAAGCGCTCGGTGGTCTTGTCGATGGTCACGTGATAAGGCGTGATGACGTGGGCGTTGGCCGATACGCGCAGGCGCGAGGTGTCGATGCCGCGAGCGTTCAGTGCGTCGATTTCGTGGAAAAGAACCTCGAGGTCGATGACCACGCCGTTAGAAATAACTGGGATGA
>WLFI01000159.1 GCA_009703845.1 Actinomycetota bacterium | reverse complement strand
TTCGCTGTCTGAGCAGTCAGAGCTGGGCTTTACGTCGAGAGCGCCGCGGTGGGCGATTGCTTACAAATACCCGCCCGAGCAGGTCAACACCAAGTTGCTCGACATTCGCATCGGCATCGGCCGCACGGGTCGTGCCACGCCATACGCCGTTCTCGAGCCAGTCAAGGTGGCCGGCAGTGTCGTCGAGTTCGCCACGCTGCACAACCAAGATGTTGTGAAGGCCAAGGGAGTGTTGCTCGGCGACACCGTTGTCTTGCGCAAGGCCGGCGACGTGATTCCCGAGATTCTCGGGCCGGTTGTCGAACTTCGTGACGGCAGCGAGCGTGAGTTTGTGATGCCGAGCAACTGCCCTGAATGCGGTAGCCCGCTAGAACCCGCATCCGAGGGTGATGTTGATCTTCGTTGCCTAAATTCGCAAGGATGCAGGGCTCAACTTCGCGAACGTGTCGCCTATCTCGGCAGCCGTGGGGTTTTAGACATCGAAGCGCTCGGCTATGTAGCAGCCGTGGCGCTCACGCAACCGCTGGAGCCGACAGTTGCCCCTGTGCAGAGCGAGGCGGATCTGTTTGGGCTAACCCTCGATGATTTGCTACCAATCAAGTCGCTGGTTTTAGACCCAGATACTGGCTTGCCAAAGCTAGACGGCGATGGAAACCCTAAGGTTGTCGATTTCTTTAGAAAGAAAGATGGTTCACCTGCCGAGGTTGCACTCAAGCTGATTCGCAATCTTGAGGAAGTGAAAACCAGACCACTTTGGCGTTTCTTGGTCGCCCTGTCGATTCGACATGTTGGCCCAGTGGCAGCGCGCAGTCTGAGCACACATTTTGGATCGCTAGAAAACATTTTTGCCGCTACAGCCGAAGAGTTGGCCGCGGTAGATGGAGTTGGCCCAACTCTCGCCGAAAGCATCATCGAGTGGCATCAGGTCAAGTGGCACCGCGACATAATCACCAGCTGGGCCGCCGCCGGTGTTCAGCTTGAAATTGCTGGACACCCAGGTCCGGGAGCGGCAGCGAACAACGTTGGGCCATTCAAGGGACTAAGCATTGTGGTTACTGGAACACTTTTGGAATTCACCCGAGAGCAGGCCGAAGAGGCAATCGTTGAACGTGGGGGCAAGGCCGCTTCAAGCGTTTCAAAGAACACCGCGTTTGTGGTCGCTGGCGCTTCAGCCGGCTCTAAGTTAGCGAAGGCAGAGGCTCTAGGCGTTGAGGTAATTGACGAAGCCGCTTTTAAGCAGAGGCTTCAAGAAAACTAAAACTAGTCGTCAGCCTGAGCAGCGTTTTCGGCGTCGGCAACCATGGCTTCGGTAGACATTAGGTTGCGCAGTTGGTTCAGGAATTCGTCAATCTCAACTCGCTCAGCGCGCATGCGAACTAGGCGATCTTCAGAATCACGAATTGCCTGGTTGGCAATCGCCTCAGCCTTTTTGGTGAGCGCTTCTGCGCGACGACGAGCCTGGTTGATGGTGTTAGTAGCTGTGCGATTAGTTTCTTCAGTCAGAGCAAGAGAGTTTTGGTTTGCTTCTCTCATCACTCGGTCAGCTTCGCTCAAGATCTCGGTGGCACGAGCCGAAGCCTCGGCAAAGTTGCGCTGCGCCTCGTCGCTGGTCTCTTGTGCTTGCGCAACAGCCTTCTGGTAGAGGGCTAGAGATTCTTGCTCGGTTTCGTCGCGTCGGGTCTTTAGTTCGGCTTCGAGTTCTACACGAGCCTGAGCCGTGCGCTGGGCAAGTTCGGTAGCAAGTGCGCGTGCCTCTTCGGTCTCGCGGTGCACCTGTGCGCGCAGTTCGGCTGCGTAGCGCTCGCCCTCAGACTTGATTGCCGCTGCTTCACGAGTCGCGGTGGCGATCTTTTCGGCGGCTTCTGTCTCTTTAGCTTTTGCGCTCTGCAAAATTTCAGAGCTAAGGCTTTCGGCCTGAATCTTGGCCTCGGCAAGTTTCGCCTCGGCTTCGGCAACAATGGCGTCTGCCTTTTGCTGAGCCTTGCGAGCTAGTTGTTCGGTCTCTGCCTTAGCGGTTTCGCGCACACGAATTGCGTCTTGCGCAGCATCCGTGGCCATTTTCTTGGCTTGTTCTTCTGCAAGACGCAGGGTCTGCTCAAACTGTGCGCCGAGTTCGGCGTAACCCGGAGCTGAATCTTTTTTCTTCTTTAGAGCAGCAACTTCGGCGCGAAGACTGTCGAGGTCTGAGGCTGCGTTGAAGTTGTACTCGCGAACGTGCTCGAGCTCAGCGCGTAATTCGCCCAAGACGCGGTCTACCTCGTCTTTTTTGTAGCCGCGCATTTCTGTTGAGAAATTCTCAATATCCATCGCTCTAAAACTCCTAGCAGGCTTGATTTGCGTGGGTTTAGACACCCAAAACCACAGCCTAAATGGCTGTTTGTTGCCGAGTTATGAGTTTATACCTATTCGAGAACATTGGAACAGGCTGTTTTAGCCTGTAGACAAACGGGCTTCGGTAGACTTGAGTGAAGCCCTGCTCGCATCCACTCGAAAGCTATTTATGTCTGAACTAACCCCCGACCTGGTGCGCCACCTGGCCAGTTTGGCGCGCATCCAAGTCACCGATGAAGAGGTCGAGACGCTCGCATCGCAGCTAGCTCTGATTGTTGATTCGGTTGCGACCGTAAACAAGGCCGTCGAGGGCGATGTGCCAGCTACCAGCCACCCGATTCCTATGGCTAATGTGTTTCGCGAAGACATCGTCGAGCCGTCGCTGACCCAAGAGCAGGCTCTTTCTGGCGCTGCCGACAGCGATCAGGGCCGATTCCGCGTTGCAGCCATTTTGGACGAGGAGTAGATCGTGTCTGAACTAATCAAAAAGAACGCCGCCGAGCTTGTCTCGCTCTTGGCTTCTGGTGAGGTTTCGTCTGTTGAAGTAACTCAGGCGCACCTCGACCGCATCGCTGCCGTAAACGGCACCCTGAACTCTTACCTGCATGTCACAGCGGATGCTGCGCTCAAGGTCGCCGCCGACGTAGACCGTCGACGTGCCGCTGGTGAGTCGCTACCGAAGTTGGCGGGTTTGCCAATCGCAGTCAAGGACAACCTCGCCACCACCGACGCACCAACCACCGCGGGCTCAAAGATTCTCGAAGGTTGGGTGCCGCAGTATGACGCAACCGTGGTCACCAAGCTTCGCAACGAGCTGATGCCGATTCTGGGCAAGACCAACTTGGATGAATTTGCCATGGGTTCTTCGACCGAATTCTCGGCCTACGGCCCAAGCCGCAACCCGTGGGACACCGA
>WLFI01000158.1 GCA_009703845.1 Actinomycetota bacterium | reverse complement strand
TGCAGGTTGGCGACTCGGATGCTGTGCCCAACGCCTCACGCACCGCCGCAAGTGTCGCTTGCCAAATCTGCTCGGGCTGATGCTCGACCCAGCCTGGTTGCGGAAAGTGTTGTTCAAACTCTTGGTAGCCGCGTGAAAGCACTTTTCCTTCGAGGCTCACGACCATGGCGGTCACGCCTGTGGTGCCGGCATCGATTGCAAGTATCGCCATGGTTACCTCCTGCCCTCGTTCTAGTGAACCAGCGGGTCAAGCCCGGGCGTCACAGTCTGATTCTTGTCATTTCGGCTCGGCCATTCAACAATCAACATTGCGATGACCATCAGCGAGCCACCGATTACGGTTCGAATCGAAAGCACCTCTTGCCCAAGAGCAACGGCAAAAAGTGCGGCGAAGACAACCTCGGTGGTGAGAATAATGGCCACGCGCGAAGCATCCATGATTGATTGCGCCCAGGTTTGAACGAAGAAAGCAATGGCGGTAGCGAAGATGGCCGTAAATAGAACGGCATTCCAGACGTCGGCATCTGGCGGGGATTGGTAGCCAGGGTCGCTCGGGTTGAACAGCGCGCCAACCCAGCAAATGACGGCAACGGTTGCGAGCTGAACCACTGTGAGCGCGTAGGTGTCACGCCCTGGGCTCCAGCGACCGAGGCCAACGATGTGCAGGGCAAACAGAATCGCGCAGGCCAACAGGCTTATGGTGCCAAGGTCGAAGCCGAGGCCACCAAGAGTAATCACCGCGAGCCCAACGGTCGCAATGGTTACGCCAAGCAAAACCTTGCTGGCAATCTTCTGGCGAAGCAGCAGCCAGGCGAACAGGGGAGTAAGCACGATGTAGAGGCCTGTGAAAAAGCCCGTGATAGCGGCGGTCGACTGCTCGAGCCCGATGGTCTGAGTCACATAACCGAGCCCCAGGGCGATGCCGAGCAAAACGCCTCGGTTGATGAAGTTGAGGTTCAGCTGGCGCACAAGTTGAGGGCGGATGAGAAACATTACGCCGGCCGCGATGGTGAAACGCAGTGCCAAAAAGTCGAAATATGGCTGGCGTTCGATAGCGTCTTTCATCCAGACGAATCCGAAACCCCAAGACGCGGCGACGGTCATCAGAGCGATGGCAGCGATCGAGGTTTTCTTCACCTCACGAGTCTATTTGCGCTTACTGCCTAACGCCGCATGCCTTGCCATCGACGGAAACACGATGCCGTGCATCGGCCAAACCGAAGCCCAGTACATGTGACCGAGCAAACCCTTCGGTGCATAAATGGCTCGCTGTGTGAGTCGAGTGCCGGTTGCGGTTTCTTCGAGTTTGAACTCAAGCCAAGCTAGCCCAGGCATTTTCATCTCAGCCCGAAGTCGAAGCAGGTGCGGGCGTTCAATCGCCTCGACCCGCCAGAAATCGAGGGCATCACCCTCGACCAGGTGGGTCGGATCACGTCTGCCTCGTCGAAGCCCCACGCCTCCGATCAATCTGTCCATCAGACCGCGCAAGCGCCAGGCCCAAGTTGCCGTCGAATAGCCGTTGTCTCCACCGATCGCCTCAACTCTCGCCCAAACAACATCAATCGGGTCGGTCGATTCGATTACGCGGGTGTCGTTATAGAGAGTTCCACCCGCCCAGTCTGGGTCGGTCGGCAGCGGGTCAGAGGGCGTGCCAGGCACCGAGGCGTTGGTCCAGCGCGTTTCGACGTTGGCCTCTTTGATGCGGGTTAGCGCCAGCTGAACAGCGCTCTTGAACGGCGTTAGCCCACCCACCGGGTCAGGTATCAAATCACGGATGCGCGAATCTGACGCCACCACTTCATTCTTCAGGCTCGCAACCAAACGCTTGGCCAAGGTGTATGGCACCGGAGTGACGAGCCCCACCCAACCCGACGAAAGTCTCGGCGTCAAAACCGGAATCGGAATGATGATTCGTTTTCGCAAACCAGCCGCCGCGGCATATTGCATCATCATTTCTTTATAGGTGAAAACCTCTGGCCCGCCGATGTCGAAAAACCCATTGACCTTAGAGTCGATTGCTGCAGCACCAACCAGATAGCGCAGCACATCGCGAATCGCGATTGGCTGAATGCGATTATTTACCCATTTCGGCACGGTCATGATTGGCAGTCGTTCGGTGAGGTAACGCAGCATTTCAAACGAAGCGCTACCCGAACCAATCACCACACCGGCGCGAAGCTCGATGGTCGGCACACCCGACGCGCGCAAAATTTCGCCCGTTTCGGTTCGCGCCTTCAGGTGTGGCGACAAGGTTTCAGACTCGGCGATGATTCCACCGAGATAGACGATGCGCGAAACCTTTGCCTTCTTGGCAGCCGCCGAAAAACCGTGTGCCAGTGAACGCTCTTCGGCCTCGAAGTCGTCTTTGCTCATCAGCGCGTGAAGCAGGTAGTAGGCGACATCCACGCCCTTTAATGCATTGGCCAGGGCTTTGGCATCGTGCGCATCACCGGTTGCGATTTCAACTTGTTCAAACCACGGATGCTCTCGCAAACGCTCAGGGTTGCGAGCAAGAATGCGCACCCGATAACCCTGGGCCAGCAGTTCTCGAATTAGGCGTCCACCAATGTAACCGGTTGCCCCGGTAACCAGGCAGAGAGCCGGTTGCCCCTTGGCGTTCTTCAGCAGTGGAAGCCCCGAGGCTAGTGGCTCGTGTGGCCTCACTGTTCTTTGATTCCGTCTGAGGTGATCTTGAAGCTTGGAGTTTGCTCGCCCGCCTCAATTGCGGCGGTCAGATAGTTTTCGCGAGGGGCCAGCGGGCAGGTCGCGAAGTCGGTGTATGCGCACGGAAAGTTTGCCGACATGTTGAAGTCGATGACCCAGTGATCGCCTTCTCGCTTGGCCGATACCGATCTGCCGGTGCCATAGGTGCTCTTGCCACCAGTGGTGTCTTTGAAAATCACCCAAAGCACGTCAGGGTCGGGGCGGTTGAACGCGATCAGTGAGTGTTCTTCGCCATCTAGTTCGAAAACCAATCGACCGGGTGAGTCGTAGTTGTTGCCAAGTTCGCCTGCAACCGAAGAAACGCCAACGTTTTTCGCGTCAGCCTCGAGGCGAGCATCCACTCGGAATTTGGGGTTGTAATCGAAAACCTTCACGCCATCGAATCGAGCCAGTGCTGGCGACTTCGAGTTTCTAGGGCGCAAGATGATTCGGCCACCGCGACTTGCAAGCTCAAGAACTCCATCGGCCATCGGCACCATGACTTCGCTACCGTGCTCGACCACCCAACTTTGCCCGGCAGCCCCTT
>WLFI01000157.1 GCA_009703845.1 Actinomycetota bacterium | reverse complement strand
GGCGAACTGTGCACAAGAGGGGTACAAATAGTCGTTGTTAGAACTTAGGCTAGAGGCATGTCGAAAACCAGCACGCGCTTCTCACGGGCAATCGCCGCATTGATTGCAACGCTAGCGCTGCTCGCGGCATCAATGGTGGTTACTCCAAGTGCTTCGGCGGCAGAAATCGACGAGATAAGGCCAGATAACAACCAGTCGAAATATGTTGAAGGCACCGACCCGGCCGCTTGGCTGTTCGACCCTCTTCGAGTGCACCGCATCGACATTCAGATTTCACAGAACAGCTTCAATATTCTGAACGCGAGTTCTTACAACAGCAAGGCCGAATACCAGGCCGCCAGCATGAAGTTCACTACCGACACCGGCGTTATTGTCACCCAAAACAACCAGGTCGGGCTTCGCCTAAAAGGCGGGTGGGGTTCGTTCAGAAACCTTGACCAAAAAGCGGCTTTCAAGATCAAGACCAACTTTGTAAAAGGTGAAAACTTCTTTGGCCTCAAGAAGATCACCTTGAACAACATGGTTCAAGACGCGAGCATGCTGCACGAGGCAACCGTTTATCGTCTCTACCGCGCCATGGGTGTGCCTGCGCCGCGCGTTGGTTATGTGAACGTGTTCGTGAACGGCATCAACTACGGCTTGCACGCCAACATCGAAACTTATGACGATGTGATGCTTAAGCGCTGGATGCCGTCGACCAAAAACCTTTACGAAGGTGCCTATTTTCAAGATGTTATCGGCAGCCAGTACCAACAAATTGAAGCCGATGAGGGTGACCCGCTCGACCGAACCGATCTAGCCGCGCTAGCCACCGCGAACGACACCATGGATGGCGCGCAATGGTACAACGCCTGGTCGAAGCTAGTTGATGTCGAAGAATTCATAAACGAGTGGGCCGTGGAGCGCTATGCCGCCCACTGGGATGGCTATTCGTGGACCATCAAGAACAACTACTACCTGCACACCACCGAGCAAGGCGTCTTCAGCCTGCATCCTTGGGGTAGCGACCAAACCCTGCTTGGTCACTTGCCATTCTTAGAGACCAACAGCGTCGGCGTGATGTTCATCAAGTGCATCCAATATTCACCATGCCAACAGCTATATAAGGGTGCGCTTCGTTCGGTGCACTTGAAAGCGCAAGAACTGCAACTGCCTTCGACGATTGATGACATCTTCACTGACATTCAGACGCACATTCGCACTGACCCCTGGACAGGCGGCAGTTCTGACGGTGCGTGGGGAACCGCAAATGCATCGAAAGATTTCTTTGGGCAGCGCGAGTGGTACCTCAACAGCGAAATCGGGTCTGACCAAGCAACCAATCTTGAGGTGACCTACAACTTCACTGGGTTCGGTGTCGGAGATACGGCAACCGCAACGGTTACGAGGCGGGGTGGCACTGGTTCGATTGTTTATAAGGTGGTTGGCGGAGAATCAAACTGCTCGGTCAACTTCTCGAGTGGTCTTTTGCGAATCAACAAACTTGGCTACTGTCGCGTCATGGCCCGTTCTTCGGCTACAGCCGGCTGGGCAGCCAGCGTTGATGTTGATGTTTTCAACAACACCACAAAGGCAGGAAAAGTAGAGATCGCCCCGATTGACGGCATCACCTACAACACCGAGGCAGAGGTGAGTTTCACCTCACTTTCGACCGGCACTCCAGCGGTTTCGGTAACCGGTCCTTGCACCTATTCCGGCACCAAGATTTTGGCCACCAGCGGTGAGGGAACTTGCACACTCTTGGTCGAAGTTCCTACCGATGGCGAATTCACCGCGGCGAGCGCGACCTTGCAAATTCCTTTGCTTCGCGTTCAAGAACAAGAAACCCCGCTAACCGACACTCTTGAATACAAGGGAGAGTTGCCAAAGGGCGGCTCGATCAACCTTCTAAAAGCGCCTGACAAGGTAGTTGGTGCTTGCACCGTTAGCCAGTTGCAGCTGACCGCAACATCGCTTCAGGGTTCTTGCATCGTTACCTTCGAAGCACACAACACTCCAACCCAAGCGTTTCCACGCACTGTGCATGTAGTGAAATTGGTCAATGGCGTTCAGTCGTTCCCATCGACAGTCACAAAGGCTGCATCGTTTAGCAAAAAGAAGAACACCAAAGTCTTGATTGCTACAAGTCGCACCATCAAAACCAACTTGGGAGCATCCACCACCTGGGTAACCAACGGGCAGTGCAAGATGACCATCTCGGGCTCCAATATCTACGTGGCCGTCAAGGCAAAAGCCACCTGTCGAGTGAGCCTAAAGTCACGGAGCATCTTCGGTCTTCCCGTTCTAACCAGAAGCTGGGTAATCGGCTACTAGACTGCGAGCATGAGCAAGCAGGTTCGCGCAGCATCCCTCGTCGCAATGGCGGCACTCCTTCTAGCCGGATGCACCACCGGTGCGACCCCGCAACCGACCACAACCTATACGCCCAAGGTTTATGTGAATGCGCCGCTCACCGGCATGCCGTTCGAAGAAGGCACGCGCCCATCGCTCAATGGCCCGTCGGTAGCTTGCAAAATCGACAACGTGCACACCGAGACCCTCAAGGCAAACATCAACCGCGCCGACATGGTCTATGTCGAACTGGTCGAAGGTGGCCTAACCCGCCTAGTGGCCGTTTGGCACTCTGACCTGCCAACCACAGTTGGCCCGGTGCGATCGATTCGCCCGATGGACCCAGACATCATCAGCCCGCTCGGTGGCATTGTTTGCTATTCAGGTGGCCAGCTGAAGTTCGTCACCATGATGAGAAATACCAATGTTTTTAATGCCAGTGAGACCAGCGAGCAGTCCAACGGCACTTTCTCTCGAGCAAAGGACCGTGAGGCCCCAAAGAATGTGCTCGTGGATGCTGCCAAGCTAGCCGCGGCTCACCCCGACCTAACCCCACCCGCAGCTCAGTTTGAGTTCACTGCTATTACTGAGCAGGCTTCGGCCGTTGCAGCAGGAACCCCGGTGGCCAACTTCTCGATCTACTACCCGAGCGCGCTGAGCCACTGGGATTACAACGGCACCAATTTTGCTCGCACTCAAGACGGCATCGCCCACAAAGACTCTGAGTCTGGCCTGCAAACCACTGCCACCAACGTGGTTGTGCTGAACGTTCAGATCGACCGCCAGTATGGCAAGGTGCCGAAGACCACTTTGGTTGGCTCGGGCACCGGTTGGGTTTTCTCGCAGGGCAAGCAGGTTGCTGTGAAGTGGTCAAAGGCATCGCAGACTGCACCGATTGTTCTTACCGATGCCGATGGTGCACCAGTCAAGC
>WLFI01000156.1 GCA_009703845.1 Actinomycetota bacterium | reverse complement strand
TGGGGTCAGCCAGAGGTTCATGAGATCAACCGTCGCTGGCGCAAAATCATTGACTCTTATAACGACCGCGCAATGGCTGCCGAGGCCTGGATCGGTGGCCCGCTCGAGCGCATGGCTCGATGGGTTCGACCAGACGAATACAACCAGACCTTCAACTTTGGTTACATGTTCGCCGGCTGGACCAAGGAGGCCCAGGTAAAGAGCATCAACGATTCGTTCAAGGCTTTCGGTGCTGTCGGAGCGCCGTCGACCTGGGTGCTGTCGAACCACGACACCATTCGCCACGTAACCCGCTACGGCATGGTTGGCGAACTACCTCAGGGTGACGGAATCGGCCCAGACTACGAGCAGCCAGACGAGGCGCTCGGTTTGCGCAAGGGTCGCGCCAACACCGCGTTCATGCTCGGCCTGCCGGGTGGTGCCTACATCTATCAGGGTGAAGAGCTCGGCCTGCCAGAGCACACCACTCTCGAGGGCAAGTACCGTCAAGACCCGACCTATTTCAGAACCAAGGGCAAGCGCGTTGGTCGCGACGGATGCCGTGTGCCACTGCCATGGGAGGCCGGCGCAAGCGCGTCGAACGGATTCTCTTCGACCGGCGAATCTTGGTTGCCACAGCCGAGCGTTTACAAGTCATACGCTCGCGACACCCAGCGCGGGGTGCCTGGCTCGACCCTCGAGCTCTACAAGCGACTACTCAAGGTACGCAAAGACCTAGGTCTTGGTGCGGGTGACTTTAGGTGGGCATCCGAGTTGACCGACGACGAATCGCTCGCGTTTGTGAACAAGGGTGTTGCAGTGATTGCGAACTTTGGCGCTAAACCGGTTCAGCTGCCTGCCGGTGAGGTGCTGGTTACGACTCAGCACGACCTGACCGCCGAGCACGAACTCGAGCAAGACCAGGTTGTCTGGATCAAGCTCGCCTAATCGAGAGGCAACCTTGCAACTAACGGGAGCCCCGACGCACGCCGCGAATTACGGTTCGCAGTGGTGGCGCTCGGCGATCATCTACCAGGTTTACCCACGTTCGTTTGCCGACTCGAACGGCGACGGCATGGGAGACCTGCCTGGCATCACCGCTCGCATGGATTCTCTCGCCGCCCTCGGCATTGATGCAATTTGGCTATCGCCATTCATGAGTTCGCCGCAAAAAGATGCCGGCTACGACGTGAGCGATTACCGCGATGTCGACCCGCTTTTTGGAACGTTGGCCGACTTCGACGACATGGTTGCGCGGGCGCATGAGTTGGGCATCCGCGTGCTTGTCGACCTCGTGCCGAATCACACTTCTGACCAGCACGCCTGGTTTCAAGCTGCCTTGGCTGCGCCAGAGGGTTCGCCCGAGCGCGCGTTTTATCACTTCATGGATGGCCGTGGCGAAGGTGGCTCGCTACCGCCGAACAACTGGGTATCGATGTTTGGTGGCCCGGCGTGGACTCGCGTCACGAACCCGGATGACACGCCAGGCCAGTGGTATTGCCACCTATTCGATTCTTCGCAGCCCGATTTGAACTGGGAGAACCCAGCGGTTCAGTTGGCGTTTGAAGAGATTTTGCGATTCTGGCTAGACCGCGGGGTCGACGGCTTTAGAGTCGACCAGCCGCACGCGATGGGTAAGGCGGCGGGGTTGCCCGACCACCCCGATGTCGAACGTGCCGGAGCCGGGTTTATCGAGGGTGAGCCATCGCCACCGATGTGGTTTCAAGAATCGGTGCATCCGATTTTCAGACGTTGGCGCGAGATTCTCGACTCTTATGACGGCGAGCGCGCGATGTGCGGCGAGGCCTATGTGCTGCCGCTTTCGTTCATGGCGCTCTGGGTTCGCCCAGACGAGTTTCACCAAACCTTCAACTTTCGCTACCTCGACAGCGAATGGAAGCCCGAGATTTTGTTTCGGTCGATCAACGAATCGTTCGAGGCGTTCGACTCGGTTGGCGCTCCGTCGACCTGGGTGCTTTCGAACCACGACATCATTCGCCACGCATCGCGAATGGGCGGGGTGACTGGTCGCCCAACCGCCTCTGACGGTATTGGCCCGAACGACCCGCAGCCCGATCGCGAGCTTGGGTTGCGCCGCGCGCGTGGTGCCACACTTTTCACACTCGGTCTGCCTGGTTCGACCTACCTTTACCAGGGCGAAGAACTCGGCCTGCCAGAGCACACCACGCTCGAAGGCAAGTATCGCCAAGACCCAACCTTTGCTCGCACGGGCGGTGCGCGCGTTGGTCGCGACGGATGCCGTGTGCCGCTGCCCTGGGAAGCCGGCGTTGGTGCGGCCAATGGCTTCAACGAGACCGGCTTGGCCTGGTTGCCCCAGCCCGAACTCTATGCAGAATACTCTCGCGACCAGCAAGAAGGCGTGGCCGGCTCAACCCTTGAGCTTTATAAGCAAGCTTTGGCGCTGCGCAAGTCGCTTCGCATCGGCGAGGGCTCGTTTGCCTGGTTGCCGCAGTTCACCAACGAGCGCGCGCTTGGCTACCGCAATGGCGATGTGCTGGTTATTCACAATTTCGGCACGGATGCTCTGCCCCTACCCCAGGGCAAGATACTGGTCGCAAGCCAAAACGGCCTGGCCGAAGGTCAACTTCTTGACCCCGACCAGACCGTCTGGATTGCTATTTAGCGCTTTAGTTTGCACGCGCTTTGCGGCAATTAGGCCTTTGGCTCAATGGTCGGCTTGCGCGGCCACCAGAACTTCTCGCCCGCGATAAACGCGAGTGCCGGCACAATCACGGTTCGAACCAAGAGAGTGTCGAGCAGCACACCGATACAAACGATGATTCCGATCTGCAACAGGGCGATCAGCGGTAGCACGCCGAGCACAGCGAACACGGCGGCCAGCAAGATACCGGCCGAGGTGATCACGCCACCGGTCGACGACAGCGCCTTGATCATGCCCTCGCGCAGACCGAGCGCACCGCTCTCTTCTTTGGCTCTGGTGACCAAGAAGATGTTGTAGTCAACACCTAGGGCAACCAGGAACAGGAACGAGAACAGGTAGACGCTCAGGTCGAGAGCTGAGTATCCGAGCACGTTCACGAAGATCAGCCAGCCGGCACCGAGGCTCGCAAAGAACGAACCGACCACGGTGAGCAGCAACAGAACCGGTGCCACGAGCGAACGAAGCAAAAGCAGCAGCACGATAAACACAAGAGCCAAAATCAACGGGATGATCAGACTCTGGTCACGCTGATATGAATCTTTTACATCGAGCTGTTGAGCTTCTTGGCCGCCGACTAGAGCCCCAGCATCCGGCATCGTCGCGAACTC
>WLFI01000155.1 GCA_009703845.1 Actinomycetota bacterium | reverse complement strand
TGGTGACATCACCCTTTCTCGGGCCACGGCTACGGTGCAGTACCCAGCCAAGTTTCAACTCGTTTTGGCGGCAAACCCTTGTCCTTGTGGCAAGGGGCAGATCAAAACCGATGCCTGTCAGTGCGCCGAACGAATAAAGGCTCGGTATCTCGCAAAAATCTCAGGCCCAATTCTCGACCGGCTAGACATTCAACTCTCGGTTAGGCCGGTTTCGCCTTCGGTCTTGACCGCAGGCTCTACCTCGGTTGAGACATCACAGCAACTTCGCTCGAAGGTGACTGCCGCCAGGCAAAGGGCGTCGACGCGATTGGGTGCGCATGGCTTCAGGTTGAATGCTCACGTGCCTGGGTCGGTGCTCAGAAAAGTGCTACGCATCAACTCGTCTAGCACGAAGATTCTCGATGAGGCACTGCAGCGGGGCAGAATCAGCATGCGCGGCTACGACAAGTGCCTAAGGATTGCCTGGACCAACGCCGACCTCGCTGGCCGCAACGAACCGAACTCGAGCGACGTTGCAAAAGCTCTTTGGCTTAGGGGAGTTGCTAGCCAACTCATGTTGAGTCGTGGTTGAGGTCGTGCACGAGGCTCATGCCGGTCGCGTGATAACGGCCGACGCCCAACCGAGCCCCGAAGAGCTCGCAGCAATATGGTTCAGCATCATGTGCGAACCCGGTGACGAGTTTGCTGGATACATCAGGCACTCACTAGGGGTCACCAGTGCTCTAAATCTTGTAAAAGCGGGCAACTCGGGCGAGCTCGTGCGACAGCTATTCAGCGTAAATGCCCAAGATCTCGGTGCTGCGCGTTTTGGCGACCTCAACAGGGTTGCCAGCGATGCGCTCGCTCGCTGGACGCCCCGCCTCTCGGCAAGCGCTATGACCCAAAGTCACGACTGGCTGAAGCGTTCAAAGTCTTGGTTGGTAACCCCCGAATCAGAACTCTGGCCTGAAAACTTAAACCACCTCGGATGGGCGGCTCCCGCGGTTCTTTGGGGAAGGGGCTCACCCATGGCCCTGGCATCGACCACCCACTCGCTTTCGGTAGTGGGTTCTCGTGGTGCCACCAACTACGGTTCTTGGGTGACGGGTGAGTTGATCACGGAGCTCCGCCGATTCAACATCGCGATTGTCTCGGGAGGGGCCTATGGAATCGATGCCGCTGCACACCGAGCAGCACTTTCGGTCGGTCTAAACACCATTGCGGTTTTGGCTGGGGGAGTCGATCGCCTATACCCGTCTGGCAACCACCAGCTCTTCGAAGACATCATTGCAAACGGCGTGGTCATCTCAGAGTTGCCACCTGGCTCAAGCCCGACTAAGTGGCGGTTTTTGCAGCGAAACAGGCTTATCGCCGCCATCGCCGACGCAACGCTCGTGGTTGAGGCTGGCAAGCGGTCGGGGTCGATAAGCACCGCGAATCACGCAACGGAACTCGGCCGGCCCGTGGGAGCAATTCCAGGGCCAATAACTTCGACCAGCTCGCACGGCTGTAATCGACTTATTCAGTCTGGGCAGGCCGAGTTGATTCAAGATGCCGATGATCTTCTGAGCCTTCTCGGTCTGCACTCGCAACTTTCGACTCTCGAAGTCGACTCGACCGACCGATTAGGGCCCTTCGAAATCAGGCTCTTAGACGCCTTGACCACTAGACCAACTGATCCGACCCAGGTTGCACAGAGAGCCGGGCTCACAATGATCGAAGCCAACGTAGCTTTTACACAGTTGAACTTGTCTCAGTTGGCCGTGAACTCAGAAAAAGGGTGGGCACGCTCTAACGCAGGTTGATTCTCTTTTGAAACGACTAAGAAATCGAGCAGGTTTAGTTGAAGTGAAACTACGCTCAAGAGTGTGAACACCGAGAAGACCATTGCCGAGTTTGAGCAGCAGCTCGCCTCGGGCAGAGGTTACTCGGTAAACACGGTCAAGGGCTATGTCTCAGACATCCGAGAATTCACCGCATTTTTGACAGGTCGCGGCGGTTCGATTTCAGCAATCACGCTCGATGACCTGCGCGACTGGCTTTTTGTACTCACTCAAAAAGGGTTAGCCAAAAGCTCGATGGCACGCAAAAGTGCATCGATCAGATCTTTCACCGCTTGGCAATTCGCCACCGGAAAGGCAGAGACTGACCCGGGTTTGCGACTTCGAACGCCAAAGGTTGGCAGATCACTACCCAAAGTTGTTTCGCACGAATCGCTTGCCACCGTCTTTGAACTACTTAGCGTCAAGGCGGTCGCCGATAACCCTTTGGGTCTAAGAGATAAAGCGATCGTGGAGTTGCTTTATGCAACGGGAGCCCGCGTAAGTGAGATTGCGTCACTTTCGGTGGATGACATCGACTCGAGTCGTCAGTTGCTACGGGTCATGGGTAAGGGCTCAAAGCAACGCATGGTGCCATACGGGCAACCCGCTGCCGACGCTTTAGAAGCGTGGATGTCGGTGGGCCGACCTCAGCTTTTAAACGAGAAGTCTCGCAGCGACCTATTTTTGAATTCCAAGGGTTCAAGGGTCGGTGTGCGCCAGATATATTCGGTAGTCGCTAATCTTCTGGCAGCGACTCCGGGTGGCTCAGCTGGGCCGCACTCGTTGAGGCACAGTGCAGCTACCCATTTGCTAGATGGCGGGGCCGACCTGCGCGCAGTTCAAGAACTCCTTGGTCACGCAAGCCTCGGCACTACCCAGATTTACACACACGTGAGCATCGAGCGGCTCAAGTCTGGCTATCAGAACGCGCATCCGAGAGCCTAGACCTTGCCAAGGGGCTGGAGCCTGCTTAGCGTCAATTCACCAGTGAACCGCTCGGGTGAGAGATAGCCGCGGGTAGCGGTTCGAACACCCCAGTGCAGGCACACGCCCTCACAATGCCCATCTTTCGGACCAAAACAAACATTGGCGAAGGGTTCGCCGGCTTTGAGGCTCTTCCCCACCGCTATGTCTTTAGCCAGACAAGCTGGTTCAACTTCACTCGAAAGCCCGTCGGCGTGTCTGAGCACGACCACCGGGCGACCAAACACCAAGCCGGCAAACTGCACAACGCTCGCGGTGGGGCTCACCAAAGTCTCAGTCTCGCCGACCAGATAGTCGACCCCGCGGTGCCCAGCACCCCAATCGGTTTCAGGCTGTCGAAACTTGCGATGGGGCTCTAAGCCATCCAAAAGCACGGGCAACCAGAGCGCTTCTCGACTCACCGAGTGCCTCCAAAATGGCGCTCGCAGGTCGAAATCGGCCACCGCCGCTCGGTTTTCGATGAAGAAAACGCTAAAAATTGCGGTGAGG
>WLFI01000154.1 GCA_009703845.1 Actinomycetota bacterium | reverse complement strand
GCGAGGCCCTCAATAGCACTGCCATCGAAGCCAATACCTTCGGCGAACGCGCCCTCAACCTCGGCAGGAGCGATTGCGACCGACTTCAACGTTCCAGCCACATCGGTGAACCATAGTCTGACGAACTTGACCGAACGTTCCTCGATCGTACGAAGCACGAAATCTCTCTGCTTATCCATTGCTGGATCCTCTCTTGAAGCCTGCTACTAGGCTAGTGGTTATGCCTAAAGTTCGCTTAGCCCTAGCGCAAACCAACCCCACCGTTGGTGCGCTCGAAGCTAATGTTGAAGCGATTCTGGCAACGGTTGCCAACGCAGCTGCGGGTGGCGCAGACGTCGTGGTATTCGGCGAAATGGTAGTCACCGGTTACCCCATCGAAGACCTCGCTACTCGAGAGTCTTTCGTTTCGAAAAGCGAGGCCGCGGTTTTGCAGTTGGCTAAGTCTCTCGTATCGCTTGGATTTGGCGAAATTTCGGTGATTGTCGGTCACCCATCGAAGGCGAGAAAGCGCGGTTGGGCAATCGCTCACAACTCGATTTCGGTGCTTAGAGGTGGCGAAATCATCGGCCAGTACCACAAGCACCACCTGCCCAACTATTCGGTTTTCGACGAGTATCGAAACTTCGTCGCCGGCGACAAGCTACTTACCTTTGAACACGGCGGCTTGAAGTTTGCAACCGTCATTTGTGAAGACATTTGGCAATCGGGTGGGCCAGTAGCAGAAATTTCGAAGAGCGGCGCAAATGTGACCCTCGTGATCAACGGTTCGCCGTTTGAAATTGACAAGGATGACCGTCGCCTACAGCTCGTGCAAGAACTTGCTCGAACCCATAAAACGCCAACCGCATACGTAAACCTCGTGGGTGGTCAAGATGACCTCGTGTTTGACGGCGACAGCCTGATGGTGGATGCATCCGGTGATGTAATCGGACGCTGCGCACAGTTCGAGCAAGACCTGCTATTTATTGACTTTGAGAACGGCAGCGTCAGCCAAGCTGGCGCGCATCCGATTGTAAAAAAGGATGACCTCTGGCAAACCTGGAACGCCTTGACCCTGGGGCTTCGAGACTACTGTGACAAAAACGGCTTCAAGTCGGTAGTGCTTGGATTGTCGGGAGGCATTGACTCGGCTGTGTGTGCCGCCCTTGCCGCCGACGCCCTAGGTGGCGAAAACGTGTTCGGCGTGAGCATGCCGAGCGTTTATTCGAGTGATCACTCAAAATCAGATGCTGAAGACTTGGCATCGAGGCTCGGTGCAAACTACCGCACGCAGCCGATTGCCGACATGGTGCGAGCCTTTGAAGAGAATCTAGAGCTCGGCGGCGTCGCCAGCGAAAACTTGCAGGCACGCGTTCGCGGTGTGATTCTCATGGGAATCAGCAATGCAGAGGGGCACCTGACTCTGACTACTGGAAACAAGACCGAATTGGCGGTTGGATACAGCACCATTTATGGTGACTCGGTCGGTGGATTTGCCCCAATCAAAGATGTAGAAAAGACTCTGGTTTGGCGACTTGCGCAGTGGAGAAACGAGCAAGCAGAACGCGATGGAGAGACTCCACCGATTCCAGAAAGCTCAATCACCAAACCACCTTCGGCCGAGTTGCGACCTGGGCAAGTAGACCAAGATTCACTTCCGCCATATGACCTTCTCGATGCCATTCTCGAAGGTTACGTAGCGCGGCGGCTTTCAGTGGCCGAACTGGTTGCCACCGGCTTCGAAGAAGACACCGTGCGTCGAATCACGACTCTGGTCGATAGAGCAGAATGGAAGCGTCGACAAGGCGCAATCGGACCAAAAATCACCGGCATGGCCTTCGGTCGTGACCGCCGCCTTCCGATCACAAACAAGCACAAGGAGTAGCAAATGGCCGCAGATCGCCTCATTTCGTCGGGTGGACCTTGGGAAGCCGTAATCGGTTATTCGCGAGCCGTTGTATGTGGAGAATACGTGCACGTCTCTGGTAGCACTGCAACTGTTGACGGCGTGCTTCAGCATGAAGGCGACGCATACGGTCAGACCCGTGTGGCCTTCGAAGTCATCGGCGCAGCCCTAGCTCAGGCTGGATACGAGCTGAAAGATATCGTCAGAACCCGCGTTTACCTAGCCAACGCCGAAGACATGGATGCCGTGGGCAAGGCCCATGGGGAGCTGTTTAGCGAAATTCGCCCGGCCGCGACCATGCTCGCAGGCATTTCGTTCATCAACCCGAAAATGCTGGTTGAGATTGAGGTAGACGCCTGGAAGCGTGCCAATTGAACGACCTAACTCCAAAAGTTGTTCGAACCAGCACCCTGGCGACATTCAAGTCTGAAGGGCACAAGTTCTCTTGCCTAACCAGTTACGACTCAATCACCGCATCGATTTTCGATGAAGCCGGCATCGAAGTTCTGCTCGTGGGCGACTCAGCCGCCGACAACTCGCTGGGTTACACCACCACTCTGCCCATCACCGTCGATGAAATGATCCCGTTTGGTCGCGCCGTGGCCTCTGCCGCCAAGCGAGCGCTAGTTGTGGTTGACCTACCGTTCGGGTCGTATGAGACGTCACCGGCGGATGCTCTGGCCACGGCCATCCGCGTCATGAAAGCCACCGGTGCTCAAGCCGTCAAGCTTGAGGGCGGAGCACGCAGCGCAGAAGCCATCAAGACGATTGTTGCCGCGGGCATTCCGGTGATGGGCCACGTTGGATTTACACCCCAGAGCGTTCATTCGCTTGGCGGTTTCAAGGTGCAGGGACGAGGCGAAGGTGCAGCCGCGCTGCTCGAAGAAGCTCGGGCAGTCGAAGCCGCTGGAGCATTCGCAGTCGTTCTAGAGCTGGTTCCTGCAGAGTTGGCCGAAGAAGTTACGCGTGAACTATCGATTGCGACCATCGGCATTGGCGCAGGCAATTCAACAGATGGCCAAATCTTGGTCTGGACTGATTTTGCTGGAATGCACGCTGGGCCAGCGCGAAAATTTGTACGCAAGTACGCCGAACTCCGCGAAGTTTTGTTGAGTGCCGCTCGCGATTACCGTCGCGACGTCGCCAGTGGAGACTTTCCTAACTCAGACGAGGGTTTTTAAGCCTCTTCGCGCTCTGACTTTTCCCACTTAGCAGCGCGTTCTGCAATCAACTTTGGTGCGTTTCGCGCTTGTTCCTCGGTGTCAAATGGGCCAACGCGGTCGAGCGATTTAGACTGCAGGCCAAACTCAACCTGACGAGTGCGGATGTTGTACCACCAGTACTCGGTTGAATCGGCAACACGTGGCTTTTGTGGGCGGGGCATAACAAGAGCCTAAGGGTTAGCGTGGGT
>WLFI01000153.1 GCA_009703845.1 Actinomycetota bacterium | reverse complement strand
GGTGGCCTCGTCGCGAATGGCGGGGTCTGGCACACGGTCACGCCACAAAGCGTGAGCAATCGCGATCACGCCGCCCGGGCGAAGCAGGCGAGAGGCCTCGCGAATCTGAAGCTCAAGAGTTTCGCGGTCGGCGTCTAGAAAAACTAGGTCGTAAGCGGCATCGGCCATGTTCGACATAACCTCGGATGCACGGCCGTGAATCACGCGAGTGCGAGCCGGAGCGATCTTGGCGTCTTTGAAAGAAGCCTTGGCTGCGTTTTGGTTGTCACCCTCGGTGTCGATGGTGGCGAGCACCGCAGAAGTGTTGCCGCTGAGCAACCAGAGGCCCGATAGACCAGCACCAGTGCCAGCCTCGACGATGGCCTTTGCACCTAGAGCCGAGACCAAAAGTGCCAGGTGAGCGCCGGTGGCAGCGGTGATGCACTCTAGGCCGAGTTCGTCGGCGCGGGCACGTGCACGAAGCATCGCCTCGTTCTCGTCAACGAATTCTTCGGTGTACTTCCATGAAGTGATCTTGTCTACCATGATGTCCTGTCGGGCTCCTAAGCAAAAGGTTAAACCAGAGCGAGCCAAGAACCCCGCAAGAGGTAACCTAGACACGTGTTTGGTCTCTCTGGCGAAAAGCTGCTCATTCTCGGTGTGCTCGCCGCGCTCATCCTCGGGCCTGACCGTTTGCCCGAATATGCGCGCAAGTTGGCCCAATTCATCAAGAGCCTGCGTCGCATGGCAGATGGCGCACAGACCCAGCTAAAAGACGAGCTTGGCGAGGGTTACGACGACGTTGACTGGCGAAAACTCGACCCACGTCAGTATGACCCGCGCCGAATCATCCGCGATGCTTTGAAAGAGGATGCTGCGCCAACGGCCGCCGCACTAAACAAGCCGACCCCGCTCAAGCGCATTGAGCCGGGCGAACTAGCGCCTTTTGACTCTGAGGCCACCTAAACCGAGCGAAAAGCTCTAGCCGAAGTTCTTTAGGAACTTCGAGAGCACTCGCATAATCGGAGCCATGCGGCGGTACTGCTTGCCTCTGGTAGGAAGCTTGAACCAAGACTTTGCCACACCGATTGTTCTGATGGTGGTGTAGCGCAGCATTCCATATTCGCCGTTGCGGCGACCGATTCCAGAAGACTTCATTCCGCCCATTGGCGAACCCATTGAAGCAAACGACGCGCGGTAGCCTTCGTTCACGTTCACGCTGCCGGCCTTGAGACGAGACGCAACTTTTATTGCCGCGGACTCTGGGCCCACCACGCTAGCGTTTAGACCAAACTCGGTGTCATTAGCTTTGGTGATCGCATCTTCGATGTCGCCGAAGCCTTCGACAGCGATGATTGGGCCGAATGCTTCGTTGCGATAGAGGCGTGCCGATTCGTCTACTTCGGTGATGACGGTTGGCCTAAAGAAGAACGGGCCAAGTTCTGGTGCGCCGGTTCCTCCGGTGAGCACCTTTGCGCCGTGATCTTTGGCATCTTCGATGATTGAGCTGACGCGGTCGAACTGAGCCTTTGAAGTTAGCGTGCCAAGGTCGGTGTCGAACTCGCCAGTCTTGCCCAGGGTGAGAGAGGCGGTGCGTTCAACGACTTCGGCGATGTAGCGCTCGCGGATGCTGTTGTGAACATAGACGCGCTCGGTCGAGACACATAGTTGGCCAGCCGAACCGAAAGCCGCTGCCAAGGTGAGCTCGGCTGCCGTAGCGGGGTTTGCGCCCTCGAGCACGATCATCGGGTTCTTGCCACCGAGTTCGAGCGAATAGCCGATGAGGCGGCGCGAAGCACGCTCGGCCACGGCACGACCGGTGTTGGTTGAGCCGGTGAAGGCCACGTAGTCGACGTTGTCGGTGATCGCGTTACCAACGGTCGCGCCGTCACCAATGACGATGGTCCAGACATCCTCTGGAAGCCCGGCTTCGATGGCCATGAGGCGGCAGAAGAGCACCGATAGCGGGGTTTGGTTGTCGGCCTTCTGAATCACAACATTGCCGGCAGCCAGGGCTGGCAAAACATCGAGCGCGGTCAGTGCCATCGGGTAGTTCCAAGGGGTGATGATGCCAACTACACCAATCGGGTCGTGCTCAACCCAGGTGCGAGTAACCACGGGAACACCGCCACCGGTCTTTTTGCGGGCCATGAACTTAGGCGCGTGCTTGCCGTAGTAGCGGGCAGGTGCCGTGGTTCCGGCGAATTCTTCAAAGGCGTGAGCGCGAGACTTGCCAGTCTCGAGCTGAAGCACGTCGAGCAGTTTGTCTTGGTTCTCGAGCATCACATCGTGAACCTTCGAGATGATTGCGGCGCGTTCGCGAACATCGGTGGCTGCCCACTCGGCGGCGTGGTCGCGCAGGCGATCGATTGCCGCCACCACGGTCTCGGCCGACTGCTGAGGCACATCGGTGATGCGCTTGCCGTTGGCTGGGTTGATTAGTGGAACAGTTGCTTCGGACTCAGAAAAGTGCGAGAGCAGAGCTGGGATGCTGGTATCGATCACAGGCTTAGTTTAAGTCTGCGACCAGACAAACCGAGCTGGTCTGCAGCAAACTTTTCGGCAATGCTCAGAATCGCTTCGGCGGCCGAATCTTGTGGATGTTCGAGAACCACGGGCGAACCGGCATCCGAGCCCTCACGAAGCGCAATCGAAATAGGCACCTGGCCCAAAACCGGCACCTCGGCACCGCTCAACTTTGCGAGCCTCGATGCAACCAGCTCACCACCGCCAGCTCCGAACAGGTCAAGACGCGTGCCGTCGCTCTGTTCGAGCCAGGCCATGTTTTCGATTACGCCGAACACGCTTTGACCGGTCTGAAGCCCAACCGCGCCCGAGCGCTCGGCAACATCGGCGGCCGCCACCTGAGGGGTGGTCACCACAACGGTCTTAGCGGTCGGCAGCAACTGCCCAAGGCTGATTGCAATGTCACCCGTGCCAGGCGGCAGGTCGACCAGCAAGAAATCGAGGTCGCCCCAGTAAACATCTACTAAAAACTGCTCAACCGCGCGGTGCAGCATCGGCCCGCGCCAAGCAACCGGCTTGTTTTCGTCGATGAACATGCCGATCGAAATCACCTTCACACCAAAAGCCACCGGCGGCAAAATCATCTCGTCGAGACGGGTCGGCTTACCGGCGAGCCCCAATTGAGCGGGGATGCTAAAGCCGAAGATGTCGGCATCGACAAGCCCCACACGCAAACCCTTCGCCGCAAGCGCCACCGCAAGGTTCGCGGTCAGGCTGCTTTTACCTACGCCGCCCTTACCCGATCCAATTAGAAAAACTCGGGTGAGGGTGTCTTCACCAAACGGGTTGGTTC
>WLFI01000152.1 GCA_009703845.1 Actinomycetota bacterium | reverse complement strand
GCCCTCTGTTTTTAATGGGGCCGTTGATTTTTGTCGCCGCTTGGTGGGTTCAGCGCCAAAACAAGCCTTGGCTCAAGCGAATTTTCTACACCGCATTCGGTCTAGGGGTGGCCTGGTTCACCCTCTGGCGCAATGGTTTCATCTAGACTTAGTGGCATACAACGACGTTTTCGCGCGAAATCTCGCGCCACAAAATCTGCAATCCACATAGGAGAAAACCTTGTCAATCATTGAAGCAATCGGCGCTCGCGAAATTCTCGACAGCCGCGGAAACCCAACCATCGAGGTTGAGGTTTTGCTCACCGACGACGCATTCGGCCGTGCAGCTGTTCCATCGGGCGCATCAACCGGAGCCTTCGAAGCTCACGAGAGCCGCGACGGCGACAAGAAGCGCTACCTGGGCAAGGGTGTTCTAAACGCTGTTACCGCAGTGCTTGACGAAGTTGACGAAAAGCTTGCTGGCCTTGACTCACGCGACCAGCGCGCAGTCGACGCAGCCCTGATCGAACTCGACGGCACGCCAAACAAAGAGCGCATCGGCGCTAACGCCATTTTGGGTGTTTCGCTAGCCACCGCTCGTGCGGCTGCAGACTCTGAAGAACTACAGCTTTACGAATACCTCGGTCAGAACGAGGGTGTGACCCTTCCTGTTCCACTGATGAACATCATCAACGGTGGTGCTCACGCTGACACCGGTGTCGACATCCAAGAATTCATGATCGTGCCACTAGGCGCAGAGACCTTCACCGAGGCTCTTCGCTGGGGTGTCGAGGTCTACCACAACCTAAAGTCGCTGCTTCACTCGCGCGGTCTTTCAACCGGTTTGGGCGATGAGGGTGGTTTTGCACCTGAGCTTCCGACCAACGCTGCTGCACTAGACCTAATCGCCGAGGCCGTTGCCAAGGCGGGCTACGAGTTGGGTAAAGACATCGCTCTTGCACTCGATGTTGCCGCCACCGAGTTCTACTCAGAAGAAACCGGCAAGTACACCTTCGAAGGTCAAGAGCGCAGCACCGACGAAATGATCGAGTACTACGCCGGCCTTGTTGCTAAATACCCATTGGTTTCGATCGAAGACCCACTGGCCGAAGATGACTGGGCTGGTTGGACCAAGATGACCGCGCTACTGGGCGAAAAGGTTCAGCTCGTTGGCGACGACCTTTATGTAACCAACCCAACCCGCCTGCAGAAGGGCATCGACGAGAAGGCCGGTAACGCCATTCTCGTGAAGGTGAACCAGATCGGTACCCTTACCGAAACCCGTGACGCTGTTGCTTTGGCACAGAGCCACGGCATGAAGGCCATCATTTCGCACCGCTCGGGCGAGACCGAAGACACCTTCATCGCAGACCTCGCCGTTGCTACCAACGCCGGTCAGATTAAAACCGGAGCGCCTGCGCGTTCTGAGCGTGTTGCTAAATACAATCAACTTCTACGCATCGAAGAAGAGCTGATGGACCGCGCTGTTTATGCCGGCCGCGACGCTTTTCCTCGCTACAAGGCATAAATCCGCATAACGCGATAACGAAGGCATCCGCTGATGAAACCACTAAGGCCAACCAAGGCTCGAGTGAAATCAACACGGATGCCTTCGGCATCTGCGCCTCGCGAAATGAAGCGCGGCATCGGTCTCGATGTTCGAACCATCACACTCGCAACCGTTTTGGTGCTCGGCATTTTTACTCTTGCGCCTCAGGCCCAAGTGCTCATCGAACAGCAACAGCAGCTCGCCGACATCCGCTCTCAGGTGGCGGCATCAGAGGCAGACGTTGAGGCCATGAAGGCCGAGAGAACTCGCTGGGAAGACCCGGTTTACATTCGCTCACAGGCTCGCGATCGCCTCTATTACGTAATGCCGGGCGAGGTTTCTTATCTCGTGATGGATGCCACCGGAATCGACGAATCCGACGTCTCTGGCACCGTCGGCGCAATGATTGCCGCCCGCACCAATAACGGCGAAATCACCACCACGGTTCGCTCGGCGAAATCGAACTGGGTGGATGCGCTGGTTGAAACGGTCGTGCGCAGCGGCATTGAGCAGCCCGAAAAAGAGGCCAAGAAGTAATGCCACTTTCAACGGCAACCGCCCGAGACATCGAGGTGGTTTCGAGTCAGCTTGGTCGCCAGGCTAGAGATATCGTTGCAATCGCCGCGCGCTGTGCCTGCGGCAACCCAACCGTTGTGCAAACCGCGCCTCGCTTGGGCGATGGAACACCGTTCCCGACCACCTATTACCTAACGCATCCCGGCGCTACAGCGGCTCTTTCGACTCTCGAGGCGAGTGGCTTGATGGCTGAACTGCAGCAGCGCTTGAGCGACGAGCCCGAGCTTGCCGCCGCCTACCTCAAGGCGCACGAGGCCTATCTCGCCGACCGAGCCGAGCTCGAAAAGCGCACCGGTGAAGTTCCAGAAATCACCGGAATCTCGGCCGGGGGAATGCCCGTGCGAGTCAAATGTCTGCACGCTCTGGCCGGGCACGCGCTTGCCGCCGGACCGGGAGTTAACCCGATTGGCGATTTAGCTCTGGATGCTTGCAGCTGGAGCCCGACCCGATGCGTGTGCGCCGAACCTGGCTCATCCGCAACCAAATGACCTATCTGTAACAAATCGATAAACCGAAAGTAGTAAATTAGTCCTCATGCCTGCAAAATCAACTGAAGCCACCGCGCCTAAGATTCTCATCGTCGGCGGCGGTTACGCCGGCTTCTACACCGCATGGAAGCTCGAGAAGCACCTTGCCAAGGGTGAAGCCGAAGTAACCATGGTCGACCCACTGCCATACATGACCTATCAGCCTTTCTTGCCAGAGGTCGTGGCCGGTTCGATCGAGGCACGCCACGCAGTGGTTTCGCACCGTCGTCACCTTCGCAAGACCAACATCGTTTCGGGCAAAGTCACCAACGTTGACCACAAGAAGAAGACCGCAACCATTGAGTATGCGGGCGTCAAGGGCGCCAAGAAGGTTAAGTACGACCAGATCGTGATGACCGCGGGCGCAGTGTCTCGCACCTTCCCGATTCCTGGAGTCGCAGACCAGGCCATCGGTTTAAAGAATATCGAAGAGGCGACAGAGGTGCGCAACCGCATCCTCGTTAACTTCGACAAGGCTGCCAACATGCCTGCCGGTGCCGAGCGCGACCGTCTGCTCACCTTTGTAGTTGTCGGTGGCGGATTCGCCGGTATCGAAGCGTTCGCCGAAATGCGCTCGCTCGCCAGCTACCTGCTGCGCTACTACCCAACCCTCACTTTTGACGATGTGCACTTTCACCTCATTGAGGCGATGGGTCGCATCATGCCTGAGGTTTCG
>WLFI01000151.1 GCA_009703845.1 Actinomycetota bacterium | reverse complement strand
TCTCACTCGCCGTAATCGCATCGTCGCTGGCCATTGTGCCGTTCGCCGCCGCCCCAGCATCTGCGCTTTCTCCTGCGTTTGTTTCGCCTCGCTCGCCGAGCGGATGGGCCTATGACATGGTGCGTGCCGACGAGGCTCAGGCGCTCGGGGTGACGGGTCGCGGCATCCGTGTGGCGATTTTGGACAACGGCATCGACCCGCGCGCAACCGGCATCACCGGCAGGGTTGTGGCAAGCTTTGACGCGGTGCACGCGGCTAACGGGCAACAAGAGCACGGCACCGCAACCGCCGGTATCGTCGCAGCGGCGACCAACCTAGAGGCCGGCATCGGTGGCATTGCGCCTGACGTCGAGATTTTGAACGTCAAGGTTTGCACGCTGTCGAACTGTCGCACCGAAGCGATGATTCCGGGCCTGAAGTGGGCGATCGATAACGGCGCAGACATCATCAGCATGAGTATCGGTGGAGGAAGCCCCGACGGAGCAGTTGCGGCGCTGATTCAAGACGCCGTTGATGCCGGCATCGTTGTGGTTGCGGCCGCCGGTAACAACGCGTGCTTCGCGATTTGGGAAACGGCCGAGGGCAAGAAGAACCGCAATTGCACGCAAACTTCGATTTCGCGTAATTTTCCTGGCTCTTACCCCACCGACGGCCTCATTACCGTGGGTGCGGTCGATCGCGAACGCAAGCGTGCGGTGTACTCGAGCTACAACGCCCAGGTGGATGTCGCAGCCCCTGGCACCGGAGTAGCAACCACCTTTCCCTGGGGCCCAAATGCCGACTTCGGTGGCACGTCGGCAGCCACCCCGGTAGTTGCCGGTGTCGCCGCCCTAGTCATGGAGGCAGCTCCGAGTCTTAGCCCCGCACAGGTGCAGTCTGTGATTCAACTTAGCGCTGCCGCGGCAGACAATACCCCGCCAAATGTCTGGGACTCGTGCGTTTGGAACGCCGAAGCCGTGAAATGGGAGTGCGTCAACTTGAGCCCTGCCAAGTGGCCGGCGCGCTTCTACACCGGCGCGGGTGTGGTGGATGCTGTTGCAGCAGTCACTCTCGCGCGCGAGCTCGAGGCGCAGATTCGAGCGGAAACGGTTGGCGCGGTCTCGGTTACCGAGACTGATTCAAGCATTGGTGTCGACTGGTCGGCTTCAGGCCTAGGTGCCGGCCCATACGAAGTGTCGCTCGACGGTGAAGATGTTGCTCAGACAGCCGCCACGTCGATAGTTCTAAACGAATTGATCAATGAAGCTACCTATTCGGTGCGCGTGAGTGACGCATCCGGAAAATTCACCCTGCCTGTGCTTGCCCGGCCGAGCGATGCGGTGCCGGTGGCGGCTTTTCACATGACCAACCTGCGTGCCGAAAGAGATGGCATGTATCCGAGCATCACCGAAGCACTGCCAGGCAATGGCTACGGAGCGCTGCTGCTGTCTGATGGCGTGCGCGTTTCTTGCAGCCAGAGCTCTTGCGACTACAGCATGCCGGCGGGAACCCTGACAGCTCGTTACGTTTCGATCGACAGCTTCGGTCGGCTGAGTGAGCCTTCGCAAGCGGTGACCGTGACCTCGACGGCCAATTTTCCTGCCCCACAGAACATCGTGATTAGTGACATCACCGCGACGAGCATCAAAGCCAGCTGGGATGCTGTGCCCGGTGCCGAGCATTACTACTACTACGACGCCGGAGCCGGTGAGTGGAAGGTAACCACCGAGACAACCGTGAGCATGGTTGGACTAAAAACCGGGTTGACCAACTCATTCAGAGTGGCGGTGAGCGCGGGGCAAGCATCGCCCATCGGTGTTTGGAGCCCGTGGCATTGGTACTACGCCTTTCCGCCAGAGTTACCAGCTGTAACCGGTCTGTCGGTAAAGAGCATCTCTGCAAAAGAAGTTGCCATCGGCTACACCTTGAATGCCGATGCCGAGCGCCTGGTGTTCTTCAGGTCAGACGGCAAGGTGCAATACATGCCGGCGACATCGCCCGAGATTATGGACCGCTTCAATGCTTATGATGCGGGCAAGACATACAGCTATTACATTGTGCTGCTTGATGACCTTCAGTATGGAACGCAGTACGGGCAGATTTCGGCGGCGTTCACCATCACTGTTCCGATGCCGAAAAAAGTGGATGCTCTGACCACCGACTTGTCGAACGAACCGTTGCAATACGAGACCGAGCGCGAATTCATTGGCACCAGCACCTCTGGCAAGCAAGTGTGGTGGTGGGCTGAAGGCCCCTGCCAGATGGTGAGTCAGAATGGGCCGAAATTTAGGGTTCGAGCCAACGCGGTAAACGCAGATTGTGTCGTTAAGGGCAATACCGAAGAAGATGACATTTGGGACCGCGGCTACATCGAGGTGCGCATCCCGATGATCAAGAAGGTCGAAACTATTTCGCTCACTGGCACGGTGCCGACGGGCCTTGAATACAAGAAGGAAATGGTCTTGACCGTGGAGGGCAATTCGAACCGACCGGTGAGCTGGTTCACTGACGGCAACTGCTTCATTGTCGAGACGACCGATCGTTGGGCGCGCGTGCGAGCAAATGACGGCCAGGGCGGCTGCAAGGTTGAGGCACGTCTATATGAAAACGACTGGTTCACAGGTGCCAACGCAACGGTAGACCAAGGCATGGTGCTTCAAAAAGAGAAGGTAACCATTCTTGCTAAATCGCAAATCTTTGATCGACGCACCATCTCACTGCGCTACGAAACCGTGAGCGGTCGCACGCCGGTTTTCAAAACCACGGGGATGTGCCGCATTGTTAGGGTGACTGGAACGCACCTGCAAGTGGCATCTAGGTTCACGTTCGGTACTTGCCTGATAACTTCAACTTTGCCCGAAACTCGAGCCGAGAGCGGAGCCTCAATCACAACGCGCATTAGCCTGCTATCCCAAAGGCAGTTGCGCCAAGCGGAACTTTTGAACGACTAGTCTCTGAAACCAGAAAAAACCCCACCAACGTATTGCTGCGCCTGGTGGGGCTTTTCTTTAGAGCGGAGACGAGAGGATTTGAACCGGAGCCAAAAACGAACGCAAGCTATGCGTTTGTTTTTCGGCGAGACCTAGATTTAGTTGAGCTTCTGCGCTGCCCAGCGGTCGATTAACACTCTCGGCTTCGTTAAACAAAGAAACCCACCGCTTCATGTGGTGGGTTTGTTTGTTTTCTGCGGAGACGAGAGGATTTGAACCTCCGAGGGACTTTAAGATCCCTACCTCATTAGCAGTGAGGCGCACTCGACCGGGCTATGCGACGTCTCCAATAACCCGTTTAGTTTAGCCGATGGGCAAGCGCGAGTGAAACCCGAGTTTGAGCATCCGTGC
>WLFI01000150.1 GCA_009703845.1 Actinomycetota bacterium | reverse complement strand
AGGTCACCATCGCAACCTACGGCCCGATGACGGCGGTGGCCCTGCAGGCTGCCGAAATCGCAGCATCCGAGGGAACCAGCATCGAGGTAATTGACCTTCGCTCACTCTCGCCAATCGACTTCGATACCGTGATCAACTCGGTGAAAAAGACCGGCCGCCTGATCGTGGCCAGCGAGGCGAGCACATTCGTCTCGATCAGCAGCGAGATTGCAGCCCGCGTTGCCGAGAAGGCCTTCTACCACTTAGAGGCACCGGTGCTTCGTGTGGGTGGATTCGATGTTCCATACCCAGCAGCCAAGCTCGAAGAAGTATTCTTACCTGACGCAGACCGCATTCTCGAAGCGGTCGACCGAGTGTTGAGCTACTAAGAGGATCGAATGACAAAACTCGCCTATTACAACCTCCCGGATGTCGGTGAAGGCCTGACCGAGGCCGAAATCGTCTCTTGGAAGGTTGCCGTTGGCGACACCGTCACCGTGAACCAAATCGTGGTTGAAATCGAAACCGCAAAGTCGCTCGTCGAACTTCCTGTTCCATTTGCCGGCATCGTAAGCGAACTGCTAGCCAAAGAGGGCGACACCGTCGAGGTTGGCAAGCCGATCATTTCGGTGACCGTCGACGACAACGCATCGAGCTCGGCCGTCACCACTTCGATTCCGGTTATCGCCGAAGCCGCTGCTAGCGCTCATCAAGCAGTGGCGGATGCTGCGGCTACCGTTGCCGCCGAAGAAAAGTCACCAACCCTGGTTGGCTATGGCGTCTCACACTCGGTCGGATCATCGCGACGTCGACGCCCTGGCCCGGTCGATGTGCCAGTTAACCCAAACGCAGGCGGCAACAATCCGCCGACACTTGCCACTACGGCCATCCCAGTTGTTGCTTCGGCAGCTGCCGCTGGCGGAATCGCTCCGATGGCTGTCGGCGATGGCGTAATTGCCAAGCCACCGATTCGCAAACTTGCCAAAGACCTTGGCGTCGACCTGACTCAGGTGCGCGGCACCGGCCTCAACGGCGAGATCACTCGCGAAGACGTGGTCGGCGGAGCCCAGCAGGCGTCGGTGTTCCGCAACCTGTCAACACCTGAGCCTAAGAGTGAGCGCGAGGAGCGCATCCCCGTTAAGGGCGTTCGCAAGGCGATTGCCAACGCGATGGTTTCGAGCGCATTCACCGCACCGCACGTGAGCATTTTCGTTGACGTCGACGCAACCCGCACCATGGAATACGTCAAGCGCCTGAAGGTTTCGACCGACTTCGCCGGCGTCAAGGTGACCCCGCTGCTGATCATGGCCAAGGCGATGATGTGGGCGATTCGCCGCAACCCGATGGTCAACTCGACCTTCACCGATGAAGAAATCATCGTGCACAACTTTGTGAACTTCGGCATCGCAGCGGCAACCCCTCGCGGTCTGATTGTTCCGAACATCAAGGATGCCGACAAGATGTCGATGCTTGAGCTCGCCGAGGCGATTGGCCAGCTGGCCGCAACCGCTCGCGATGGCAAGACGACTCCGGCTGACATGAAAGACGGAACCATCACGATCACCAACATCGGTGTCTTCGGCGTTGACACCGGAACCCCGATTTTGAACCCGGGCGAAGTTGCGATTGTTGCTCTTGGTTCGATTCGCCCCAAGCCTTGGGTGGTAAACAATGAGATTCAGATTCGCCAGGTAACCACCATCGGCGCCACGTTCGACCACCGCGTGGTTGACGGCGATGTGGCATCGCGCTTTGTGCAAGATGTTGCCTCGGTTATCGAAGAGCCAGCGTTGCTGCTCGACTAGTTTTTGCATCTGCGAAGAAAGAAGGGGACATGTCAGACACAACCAACCAGGTCGAAGAACCTAACCAGAGCTTGAATCAGGCTGCCGTAGCCAAGAAACCAGCCATTCAGCCACTGCTGATGATTTCGGGAATCCTGTCGCTATTTGCCGGAGTCTACTCGCTCCAATCGTTTAGCTGGGTTCCCGACGTGATCGAATGGGCACAAAGCCCAGACAACGTCGCACCCTTTATCACTTGGATGTACCTGCTGGTTTTTGCTCTAACCCCTCTATTGGCTTTTGGTGCGGCATACTTCGCCATCATTAAGCGCGACATAAAGAGGCACGCCATCGTCGCTACGGCCGCCTATGTAGCGCCAGCAATAGTCGCGATCATCCTAGACGCCATCTATATTTCGATCACTTACGGCATCGAGTCAGTGGACTTCGTGAGTTTGCTTAGGAACTTTGCTCCGGTCGACGAATCCTCGATGGTTGAAATCATTGGCTTGATTTTGCTAATCATCAACATCGTCGTTGCCTGGATTGCAGTTCTAGTTCTAAGGGATTCGCCATCCAGCAACTCAAACACGAACGCATTTGCAGGAGCCCCAACCATGCCTAACCAGCAACCAATCGGTTACGACCCACAAACCGGCGCCCCTGTTTACGCCCAGCCAGTGCAGGCACAACCGGTCGGTTACGACTCACAGACCGGCGCACCGATCTATGCCCAGACTGGACACATGCGACCAGAGAGCCAACTTCCGCTAATCGCACTCATCGGCGGCCTCGTCTTTCCGCTGCTCGGCATCATCGTTGGGCACATCGCACTTGGTCAGATGAAGCGTGGCGAGATTCAGTCCACCAACATGAGCCTTGCCAAGACCGGCCTTATTCTCGGCTACGTGTTCATGGCTCTCGGAGTTCTTGCGGTGACCATCTACGTAGTTCTTTTTGCGGCTATCGCGGGATCAGGTCTCTACTTCTAATCTTATTGACAATCATTATCAACAAGATTTAGTGTTGAGACATGAAGAGTTCAAGATTCGCTAAGGTCGCCGCGAGCATCCTCGCGCTTTCACTTGCTGCATTGACCCTCACCGGCTGCACCGAGCAGGCCCGTTGGCAAAAGGGCACCGGCCCAATCAAGATCGTGGCCAGCACCAATGTTTGGGGCGACATCGCCTACCAAATCGCCGGCGAAGAGGCCACCGTTACCGCGCTGATCGACAACGTCAACCAAGACCCGCACTCGTTTGAAGCCAGCGCCCGCGACCAGCTCGCCGTGCAAGATGCCGACATCGTGATCATGAACGGTGGTGGATACGACGACTTCGTTGAGCAGATGGTCGAGGCCGACGAGACTCCTGCGATTTTGATCAACGCCTATGTGGCATCTGGCGACGACGATACCCGCAACGAACACATTTGGTATAGCGCGAGCCAGGTGAAAGACGTTGGCAACGTGATCTTCTCGGCGCTAGAAACAGTAGACAGAAACAGCACACCAATCTACGAGTCGAACCTCGCCGAGTTTGAGGCGAAGATCAAGCT
>WLFI01000015.1 GCA_009703845.1 Actinomycetota bacterium | reverse complement strand
TGTGGTTCGAGATTGGATGCCCGCTTGAAACGCACACTAAATAACGTGCCAGCGCTGATTTCGATCGCTCTCTTGGCCAATGCCTTTTTAATTTGGCAGGGTTTCAACTCGGCGAACAGCCCAATGGGAGATCTTGAGTTCGCCTACCAACCATGGTTCGACGCTTTTGCAGGCGGCGGGCCTTGGTGGGGGTTAGACCGAGAGTGGGTCTACCCGTTTCCGGCCTTCTTACCGATGGTTCTGGCCGGGCTAGTTGCACCCCAAAATCTTCAAATCGGTTGGGTGTTGCTCAGGGCTCTGGCGATGATTGCGATTTTGATCGCACTGGTAACGGTGCGCATCGAAACCGAGCAACAGCGAGAGGCGCGATATCGCTCTGCCTATCTATGGATTGGTTTCACGCTGGCGCTCGGCTCGGTTGCCATCAGCAGAATCGATTCGGTGAGTGTGCTTCTCGCGGTGGTCGGCGCGATTGCTCTGGTCAGCGGATCGCAGGCCCGTGCGACGCTATGGTTCACGATTGCCGGCTGGATGAAGGTTTGGCCGGTGGCGCTATTTCTGCCTTTGGTTGCAGCTTCAAAGAACTGGAAGCGAAGCCTGTTGGCTGCGGCTGCGGCATCCGCTGGTATTTTGCTCATCGGCTTCGCCTTAGGTGGCAACTCGTCGATGTTTTCGTTCATAACGGGTCAAACCGGGCGAGGAATTCAATTCGAAGCCCCGGTGGCAACACCTTGGGTTTGGTTGGGGGTGGTTGGGGCGAGTGATGCCGGCATTTATTACAACCACCCAATGATGACCTTCGAGATATTTGGACCCCTTGTGGCAGATGTAGCATTTTGGACCACCTTGGTTCAGTTCGGTGCGCTTGCCATTACCGCCGGGCTGATTTTTCTTGCTCACCGGGCCAAAGCCAACTTCGGCGAGATAGTCGCCTGGGGTTCACTCACCGGCACGCTCGACCTGATTGTCTTCAACAAGGTCGGTTCGCCGCAATTCATCTCGTGGCTCGTCGTACCGATCATGCTGGGTGTGCTCTATAGAGTGCCAAGCTGGCGATTGCCCAGCGCGCTTATTCTTGCCATCACTCTGCTGACCCAGCTCGTCTACCCAAACCTCTATGGCTCGCTTCTTGAACTCGAAGCTTTCCCGGCTGCGGTTCTTTTGCTGCGCAACGTTCTTGAGATTGTGGCCTTGATCGTGGCCAATGTGATGCTCACGCGTCTGGGTGCCAGGCGCAAAGAGGTCGTCGCGAGCGCTTAGCCCTCGAGCAGGCTCCGCAACATTGGGCCGACGGTTTCGAACTCAATCAAGAACCCGTCGTGACCAAATTCACTTTGGATAATTTGAAGCCCGCCGCCAACTAATTCAGAACCGATGTGTTCGGCGATGATTTTTTGCCCGGTGATCGGAAACAACCGGTCGCTGTCAATGCCGGCCACGAGTGCGCGAACACGGATGCTCGCCAGAGCCTTCTCGACACCGCCTCGATCACGACCGATGTCGTGCGAGTTCATCGCTTCAACCAGCGTGATGTAGCTGTTTGCGTCGAATCTGCGGGTGAATTTGTTGCCGTGAAAGTCTAGGTAGCTCTCGACCGCCCAGCGTCCGCCAGCACCGAGCGGGCTGATCTCGCTTTGCCAGGTGCGTTCGAAGCGGTCGTTCAGCTCGCTGGGGGAGCGATAGTTCAAAAGCGCCATGCGTCTGGCCAAAGCCAACCCGCGGTGAGGGCCAAAACCGGCTTTTGCGTCGTAGTAGCCGCCCTTGTTGAACTGTGGGTCGATTTTGATCGCTTCGATTTGCACAGAGTTGAGCGCAATCTGGTCGGCGGTGGATGCCGGTGGTGCGGCAATGACGGCAATGTTGCTCATAGCATCCGGGTATTCAAGCGCCCATTCGAGCACGTGCATACCGCCCATAGAGCCACCGATCACGGCGTGCCAGTGGTTGATTCCAATGACTTCGCTGAACGCCTTTTGCGAGGCGACCTGATCGCGAATGGTTAGAAATGGAAAGCGTGAGCCATACTCTCGCCCTTGGCGATCGAGCGATGCCGGGCCGGTCGACCCTTGGCAGCCGCCCAAAATATTTGGTGCGACTACATACCAGCGGTCGGTGTCGATGGCGAGGCCCGGCCCGATGATTTCGCTCCACCATCCGTCGGTTTTGTGAGCCTTGGATGCTGGGCCGGCGGCATGCGAATCGCCAGTGAGTGCGTGCAAAACCAAAACCGCGTTCGATTTGTCGTCGTTGAGTGTTCCCCAGGTTTCGAAAGCAATGCGGGCAGAAGCAAGTTCGCGCCCGCTAGCCAACTTGAGTGTTGGTAGGGGCGCAAACAGGCGGTCACCTGCTGGGTCACCGTCACGCCATGCTCCGGTCGCAGGAGGTCGACCGACTAGCTGTCGGGAGAGCTCATCTGTGATGAAGCCTGACGGAACGCTGTCCTCAGAGGTTTGAAATTCCAACTACTTCTTTACCGCCTCGAAACCGGCCTTCAGGTCGGCTACGAGATCGTCGAAGGACTCGAGCCCGACCGAAAGGCGAACTAGACCCGGGGTGACGCCAGTGGTGAGCTGTTGCTCTGGAGTCAACTGGGAGTGCGTGGTGCTCGCTGGGTGAATTACCAACGAACGCACGTCTCCAATGTTAGCCACGTGGCTGAACAGTTCGAGCGATTCCACGAACTTTGATCCGGCCGTGACTCCACCCTTGATCTCGAACGAGACGATGGCTCCCGCACCCTTCGGTGCATATTTCTTGGCCGCTTTGAACCAAGGCGAAGACTTGAGGCCTGCGTAGTTGACGCTCTCGACCTGCGGGTGCTTCGATAGCCACTCGGCTACCTTCTGAGCGTTTTCTACGTGACGCTCGATGCGAAGGCTTAGGGTTTCGATGCCCTGAATCAACTGCCACGCGTTGTTTGGGGCTACCGCTGCGCCGATGTCGCGAAGCAACTGAACTCGCGCCTTGATGATGTAGGCGATGGCGTCGCCAAGAGCTGCCGTGTAGACAACGCCGTGGTACGAAGGGTCTGGTTCGGTCAGGCCTGGGAACTTGTCGCTCTTCGACCACTCAAACTTTCCGCCGTCGACAATGGCTCCGGCTACGACGGTGCCGTGCCCAGCCAAGAACTTAGTTGCCGAGTGAACCACGATGTCAGCACCGTGCTTGAGAGGCTGCACTAGGTAAGGGGTTGCCACGGTGTTGTCGACGATCAGTGGAACGCCATTCTTGTGCGCTACTTTGGCTACGCCTTCGATGTCTAGGATGCTCACCTTAGGGTTACCGATGGTTTCGGCGAAGAAGGCCTTGGTGTTTGGTTGCACTGCTGCTTGCCATTCGGCTAGATCGTCCTGGTTTTCGACGAAGGTAGTGGTGATGCCAAGCTTTGGCAGCGTGTACTTGAAGAGGTTGTAGGTGCCTCCGTAGATAGTCGAAGACGCCACGATGTGGTCACCGGCTTCGGCGATGTTCAAAATCGCGATGGTCTCGGCAGCCTGGCCTGATGCCAAGAGCAAGGCGGCGGTGCCACCTTCGAGAGCAGCGATGCGCTTTTCGGCAACATCTTGGGTTGGGTTCATGATGCGGGTGTAGATGTTTCCGAACTCGGCAAGGCCGAACAGCTTGGCGGCGTGCTCGCTTGAGTTGAAGGTGTAGGCGGTGGTTTGGTAAAGCGGCACCGCACGTGCGTTGGTGGTTGGGTCGGGGGTTGCGCCAGCGTGAATCTGGATGGTCTCAAAGCCCCACTTGTTCGGGTCGTTGCTCATGATTGTTCCTCTAATGCTCGGTTGAAGTTGTTCCGAGATTAGAGACGACAGAACTCAGGTGCAAACGCACCTGCAACTTGAGGTAACAGTGTGACGCGTTGTTACGCCTTGGCGGCGGCTTCGTTCAACACATCGAATGCGAGGCCGGCCAGCAACGCGCATCCGCTTGGCACAACCGAGTCGTCAAAGACTGCGCGATTCGAGTGATTCGGAGCAGCGTTTTGCCAATCGGAGTCGGCTGGTGCTGCGCCCAAGAAGATGAAAGCGCCGGGAATCTCGCGAACCACCGAGCCGAAGTCTTCGGCACCTGCGATTGGGTGCGGCCACTCCATCCACGCCTGTTCGCCAAAGGCCTCGCGAACCACCTTGCGCACGCGCTCGGTTGCGGCCGGGTCATTCATGACCACCTCGGTCGCATACTGACCCCAGTCGATGTCTACCGTTACGCCAAATGCGGCTGCGGTGCCCTCGAGATAGGCGGTGACGTGCTTCTTTAGGTTGTCGAGCATGCCCGGTGAGAAGGTGCGAATGGTGGCACCGAAGGCTGCCTTCTCTGGAATTACGTTGGTGGTGTGGTCGTCGCCGGCTTTGAGCCAACCGATGTTCACGACTACCGGATCGAACACGTTGAACTGCTTGTTGATCATGGTCTGCAAGCCGGCCATGGCGTCGGTCATTGCCGAAATTGGGTCTTTCGCCATCCAAGGGCTTGAGCCGTGACCTCCGCGACCGGTGAAGGTGACGATTAGGTCGCTGGCCGATGCCATGAGTGCTCCTGCCTTGCCGCCGAAGGTGCGAGGCGGCTGCCAAGACGATGTCACATGAATTCCGTAGGCGGCAATTGGCTTGCTGCCGGTGATCATGTGCATGTTTTCTTCGAGCATTACATCCGCTCCGCCGTGGCCCTCTTCGCCAGGCTGGAACCAGACCAGCACGTCACCCTTTAGATCGGCTTTGTGCGTTGCAAGCAGGTGAGCGGCACCGATGCCGATGGCCATGTGCAGGTCGTGTCCGCAGGCGTGCATGTAGCCGTTGGTCGACGCATAGTCGAGCCCGGTGTTCTCTTCTACTGCCAGTGCATCCATGTCTGCTCGCAGCAGCACGGTTGGGCCAGGCTGACCACCCTTGATGTGAAGCACGATGCTAGAGAGTTTGTCACTCAGGTGAATTTCGCCGAGGCCGTGAATCGACGCAAGAATGCGCTCGCGGGTTTTCGGAAGGTCGAGACCAAACTCGGGAATCTGGTGAAGTTCGCGGCGAATGCCTTGCACAACCTCTAGGTAACGTTCGGCTTCTTCGGCCAGCTCGCGATAGAACATCGGGTCTCCTTCGTTGGATACTCGCCAGACTAACACTTTTGAGCCTTAACCTAGAGAGCATGTTCTTCGAGCAGATGCACAAATCTTGGCAGGTCGCCCTCGCCGCTCAGCGACCGCTGCTCGAACGCATCGAGGTTGACCTTCGACCAATTTTTTCTCAGATTGCACCCGCGCCAGAGCTGGTGTGTCGGGCGTTCGAGATGCCGATCGACGAGGTTCGGGTTCTATTGCTCGGGCAAGATCCTTACCCAACCGATGGCGACGCCGTCGGGCTTGCGTTTGCTGTCGCTGCCGGCCGCGCCCTGCCACGCAGCTTGCGCAACATCATGGTTGAACTTGCGAGCGATGTTCCAGAGCCAAGCCATGCGGGCGATCTGTCGCGCTGGAGCAAGCAGGGCGTGTTGTTGCTCAACCGACACCTCACCACGGGCCTTGGCAGTGCTGGCTCACACATCGGCCTCGGTTGGCAAGAATTCACGGATGCCGCGGTGCGGGCACTCGCCCAGCACCACGGTCGCGACCTGGTCGCAGTGCTTTGGGGCAACCAGGCACGCACGGCGCAACCGCTACTCGGGGCAGCGCAAATCGTCGCGAGCGCGCATCCGAGCCCGCTATCGGCTCACCGAGGATTCTTCGGCTCGAAGCCATTTTCACAAGTGAACCAAGCTTTAGAAAAGGTCGGTCGCGAGCCGATAGATTGGTCTTGTTAGGAGAGAGATGCCTCTAGATTCTGAGTCGCGCTGGCGCTTAGTTCGCCGCAATAAGCAGAAGCCTGCCGCAGCCGAAGTCGGCGACGTGACGATCAGGCGCGTGACCGCCGAAGACTTGGGTCAAATCTCTGAAATCTACAACTACTACGTGCGCAACTCGGTGGTAACTTTCGATCTCGAGCCTTTAACCTTGGCCGATTGGCAAAGCAAATTCGACTACTTGAAGCAACTTGAACTGCCATTCGTCGCGGCAATCAGCCCGGGTGGCCAGCTGCTCGGTTTCGCCTATGTCGCTCCTTGGCGTCAAAAGGCGGCCTATCGCAGAACGGTTGAAGACAGCATCTACCTGCGCCCCGCAGCCACCGGCAAGCGTGCCGGCACCAAACTTCTCGAAACTCTGATTGCCGAATCAAAGGCTGCCGGCGTCAAAGAAATCGTCGCCGTCATCAGCGACAAAGGTGCCGAGGCTTCGATTGCACTCCACGAACGTTTCGGCTTCAAACACCAGGGTCACCTAGGCAAGGTTGGCTTTAAATTTGGCCGTTGGCTCGGCACCGTTTTGATGCAAAAAAGCCTGTAGCGTGACGACTTTGAAGCGCTTTACCTTGCCGGCACTCTTGGCTATAGCTCTTTTTGCCGGCCTCTTCACCGGTTCGCCCAATGCTGCCAGTGCTAGCGTTCAAAACTTGGATGCTGTGAACTCAACCAAGTCGGTCGGTGTAATCGTCACCTACAAACCTGGCTTCGAGTCAATCGCGCCAAACGGTGAAGCCACGGGCGAAAATTTCGCCGGCGTCGCCCTTGAGCGGCCGCAAGATCTAGGTCTGGGTTACACGGCTCTGAAGTTTGAAGCATCGCTCTCGAGTGACCAGGCCCAAAAAGTTCTGCGCGGGCTACAACATGACCCGCGCATCGCATCGGTGCAACTGGATGCACAGCTTCAGTTCAGCGCTGCATCTGCCAGCGCATCCGCTCGCACATCTTCGTCAACCTTCGTTCGACCGCTCGACGCTTTAAAGCCTGCCAGCGCTCCAACGCAGGTTAGAGGCATCAACTACTTCGACGTCAAAAGCCCGCGAAGCCCGCGGATTCGAATCAGCTGGAAAGCCCCGACAACACTAAACAAGGCGAAGATTTTTGGTTACCGAATTGAAGCGAGTGACGACGGCAAGGCTTGGAAGTCGCTGATTGTCAACACTGGCAAAACTTCAACCGCTGTATCTATAACCTCTGGCATCACCATAGGAAAGAGCGCTTTCTATCGGGTTCGGGCATTGACGGTGCTCGGTGCCTCAAAAGCTGCATCGGCGGCCTCGACCGCGGTTTCTATAACTCCTAAGGTTGCCCCGCAGGCACCATTTGTCGACAGCATAGTCATAACCAAAGGTCAGTCACCAAGCTGGGAGCAGCAGTCTCTCGCAGAGCGAGGCGGGCAGGCAGTGACCTACGAAGCGATTGCCTCAGTTGATGGGCAACAAGTGGATTCTTGTATCACTTCAAACATCAGCTGCCAGTTCACCAAGTTGCAAACCGGCTATCACTACACGGTTCACGTGATTGCTCGAAACGCTCTAGGGCAGTCGAGTTCGGTGCGTGTGACTGACCCTTACTTCAGCTCACAGTGGCATCTCTACACGCAGTATTCGATACATGCCGATCGTGCCTGGCGCTATACCAGAGGCAAACCAAGCGTGGTGGTGGCGGTGCTCGACGGCGGAATATCGGCGCATCCAGATCTTGATTCAAACATCGTCGCCGGCTACGACTTTATTTCTGATCCCGCGTATTCGCGCGATGGAGATGGTTGGGATTCATACCCCACCGATGAAGGCGACTACACCAACGACGAACCTTCGAGCTGGCATGGCACCCACGTTGCAGGAATCATCGCAGCCAGGTCGAACTCCATTGGGGGTGTCGGTGTCGCACCCGGCGTGAAGGTGCAACCAATTCGCGTGCTTGGCACCAACGGTGGTTCGAGTTCAGACTTGATTGCTGCCATTCACTGGGCTGCCGGTATCAGTGTTGGGGGAGTTCCGAATAACCCAACCCCTGCACGCGTGATCAACCTGTCGATTGGCACCAGCACACCAACCTCTTGTGATGCCGGCACGCAGGCGGCTGTGCGAGCTGCTTGGGATAGGGGAGTAACACCCGTCACCGCGGCCGGCAATTCGGCATTCGAAGCGTCAGGCTCTTACCCGGGCAACTGCTACCCAACCATAAACGTCACGGCAACAGGCATCACGGGAAACATCGCCCCGTATGCGAACTTTGGCGACGGAGTTGATTTTTCAGCGCCGGGTGGTGACGCTGACTTGGCCGCCTTGGCTCCCGATAGTTCAGAGGGAATGATCGTTTCGACCTTCAACCTCGGCGAAACCACAGTTGGAGAGCCGTCATACGGGTTGCAAGAAGGCACTTCAATGGCTGCCCCTGTAGTAGCTGGGGTGGTTGCGCTGATTTACTCGGTAAGGCCTGAGCTTGGCTCGCAAGACGTTTATAAAATTTTGCTCGCGACCGTGGGTGAGTTCAAAGAGGGTTCCTACTGTGCCATTTCAGCAACACGGTATACCGAGGAAGATCCGCGTCCGAGTCACTGCGGTGCAGGCATCATCGACGCTGGCAGAGCTGTGAAATACGCCACTACATACAAAAAATCTGGGTAAAAAAAGAGACCGATTTCTCGGTCTCTTTGTGCGGAAGGTGGGACTTGAACCCACACGCCTATTAAGCGCTAGAACCTAAATCTAGTGCGTCTGCCAATTTCGCCACTCCCGCGTGACTTGAATAGTTTAGCGGTATTTTTTTGGGCACGCTGCACAACTTCTGTTGTGGATAACCCGAACGAGAATCCGGCAAATTTGCCACGATAGCCCTGCCGAAAGGAGGGCGTGTGAACCAAACGACCAATTCGATTGCTCAACAGGAACGAGGCCACACCCTCCTTTCGGCGCCAGTTCTCACAACAAATTCGTTCGGTTTTTTGCAAGAACTCATGGCCGATGTTTCGATTGAAGAAATCTGGATCAACCGACCTGGACAAGTTTGGTTTGCAGATTCTGATGGGCATCATCGGTTACAACTGGCGTTCTCGAGCCAAAGTCTGATGCGGCTGATCGAGCAACTACTTAGAGCGTCAGGGCGCCGGCTCGACACATCAAAACCATTTGTCGACGCCACGCTCTTCGATGGGTCGCGCTTACACGTGGTTATTCCGAACGTAGTTCGCGAGCATCCGAGTTTGAACATTCGCAAGTTTCAAAAGAAACAACTCAGCCTTGATTCACTCGTGCAAAACAGAACCTTGAGTGCCGAGCAGGCAGCAAAACTAAAAATCGCGATTCACGATCGAAAGAGCATCGTGATTTCGGGTGCAACGCACTCGGGTAAAACCACGCTGCTAACCGCATGCCTCAACGAGTTCGACGAGCAAGAGCGGCTGATTTCGGCAGAAGACACCTTTGAACTACACTGCCGGGTCGAAGATTGGGTGGCACTTCAAACGCGCGAAGACCAGGCGGTCGTTGGACCAGTTGTCGATCTGCGACGGTTGATTCGTGAATCGCTTCGAATGAGACCCACGCGGTTGGCCGTTGGCGAGGTGCGAGGGTCCGAAGCAGCCGAACTTTTGGTGGCTTTGAACTCCGGCGTGCCAGCCTATTTAACCATTCACGCCAACTCGGCGGCCTCAGCCTTTGAAAAGCTCGTTGCGCTTTCGCTAAATGCCGGCGAGAACATCTCTGAGCGTTTTGCCCGCGCAACATTTGCAGCGAGCATCGGGTTATCAGTTCATTGCGAGCGAGTCGGTTCGAACCGAAGCGTCACAGAGTTGGTCGAACATGGTTAGCTTTGCGTTGCGCGCAGCCCATGCATCGGCGGTGGCGGTTGACTTTGAGGTTTTTCGTTCGGCTCTGCGCGCTGGGCTAGATGTCGAACAATGCGCGGCGGTCACTGCGGCAAATGCAACTGATTCACATTCAGACACTTGGATGCTCTTTGCGAACCGACTCGAACAGGGCTCCGACCTCTACACCGCTGTCTTCGACTTACGCCGAGCTGCCAACTCGTTCATCTTTGACGATTTTGCTGATCTGTTGCTTGTGTCAAGGACACACAATTGGCCGGGGCTTGATCAGTTGATAGCCATGAGAACTCGCTTCTACAGGGCATGGGCTCGTGACCAACTGACGGCGGCAAGTCGTATTCGCGCCGCGACCTCGGTGGGTTGGTTAGCAGCGGCTTCGCCTTGGGTGTT
>WLFI01000149.1 GCA_009703845.1 Actinomycetota bacterium | reverse complement strand
CAAGAGTCACGTCAAACTCGTCGGCCGATGCAGAAAATTCGCTGGTGTCAAACTTGTGATACCAAGAGCGACCGGTGCTGCCGTCGAGCAGTTGAATAAATGCCTCGTTCACACCGCCGTCAAGCCCAAGAAAAACACCGGGGATGACCGCCCAGCGGGTTTTCTGGTCGGCGCTCACGACCTTCACATACCAACCCTCGAAGTAGCGCTTGCTGCGGCCATGGCCGTGAAAGGCTTCGGGGTGAAAAATACCTTTGAAGAATTGCAAAGGAGTGCGCATAGCCAAAGTTTAGGTTGCTTGGCGCACGACGGCTAGCGGTGAACCACGTTTACCAAAAAGTGCCAGCCGACCCACCACCAAGCAAGCATGATGGCAAGGCGTGTGGTTCTGTGGTGCATGATTCGATCGATCAGAGCACTCACGGTGCTGACGGGGGAGTTAGGTGCTCGAAAGATAAACCACATCAAAACACCGATAGCGATGAAGGCGATGTAGCCGGCGATAACCATTTCACGACTGGTCATTTGCGCTCCCAAAGGCCGAGCAGGCCAACCCCGATGAATAGCCAGAGGGCAACAAAACCGGCTTGACCGAGTTGTGTGTCGAGCAGAGGGTCGATTAGCACCGATATGGTTGGGTGAGTGGTGAGGCTGTTGTTTAGTTGCCCAAGGATGTTCGCACCGAACTCCCAAGCAGTGACGGCTAGGCAGAACACCTTCCAAATGTTCTTCGACCTAGCCATGCGAGGGTCTGCTTTTTCTTTAGGGCCGCGATCTTTGTACCAAAGTAGCCAGAGCGAGATTGCGAGAAGAGCAATCAAAATGGAGCCGTGCACTACACCGTGGCGCGGAAATATTCCGAGAGTTATGGTGACCACCAACACGAGAGCGATGATGGCGTATCGGCTAGGTCTAGGCCGTTCGCCGAGAGTGTGATCGAGCACTCCTGCGGCACTTAGCCAGATTGCGCCAGTGCAGAGCCCGAAGATGACGGTGTCGAACATCGAACCGCGAAAAACCTGCAGTGCCATGGTTATGCCGAAGACCCAAACCCAGGGGTTGAGCACGCCGGTTCGGCGCACCGCTACGACTACCGGATGCTCTTTCATTAGAGCTCGAAGGCTCGCGAGTCTTGCGGAGCAACCGAGTTCCAACCCAGCTGCTGCTTTAGTCGGTCGGCAAAGGCGTCGGCTGCCTCAACTTCGCCGTGAACTACAAAGATTGCGCTCGGTGCATCCGTGCTCGTTTTTAACCATTCGACCAGTTCGTTGCCATCGGCGTGAACCGAAAACGACTGAACGCTGTGAATGCTGGCGCGAACCGGAACCATTTCTCCGTGCATTTTGACCTCGGCAGCTCCGTCTAGCAGACTGCGACCTCGGGTTCCGATGGCCTGGTAACCGACCAAGATGACCGCGTGAAGCGCTTTGGGAAGCATCGATCGCAAGTGGTGAACAACGCGTCCGCCCGTGCCCATTCCGCTAGCCGATATGATGATGCATGGTGAAGTCGGGTCGTTTACGGTTTTCGACTCTTCAACAGATAGAAGCTCCACAAGGTTTCCGGCGTCGAACGGGTCGCGACCTCGCCAGTTGGCGGTGACATCTTCGCGAATTTCTGCCGATGCTTCGTCGATTGCCGCTCTATAAAAAGCCAAGGCCTTGAGCGCCATCGGAGAGTCTGCGTAAACCGGAACCTTGCGAATCTTGCCGGCTTCCCAGAGTTCGCGAAGTTGCACAAGAATCACCTCGGTGCGGTCGACTGCGAAGGCTGGAATCAGAACCGAGCCACCTCGATCGATTGTCGCGTTGATGATGCTTTCGAATTCTTCGGTCGGGGTGTCGTGAACACGGTCGCCATAGGTCGATTCGGTGATGATTGCGTCAAAATGCCCGGCTGGCACGTTGGCTGGCCCCTTGAGCAGCGGATGCTGCTGGCGACCTAGATCGCCGGTGAAGAGTATGCGCTTGCCGAAGAATTCCACCTCGAGAAAAGCCGCCCCGAGAATGTGTCCCGCAGGATTGAACGTTACGAAGGTTTCTTCGGCAACTTTCACTTTCTGCCCAAACAAATGTGTTTCGAATGCAGCGACTGTCTTGATCGCGTCTTGCTCTTCATAGAGAGCTTTAGGTGGGTTGTGCTTTGAAAATCCCTTTTTGGCCGCGTACGCTGCGTCTTCGGTTTGAATGCGGGCCGAGTCTCGCAAGATAACTTCGGCAAGTTTCGCCGTGTAGACGCTCGAGTGAATCTTGCCGCCGTAGCCTTCTTTGACGAGCTTTGGCAAATAGCCGCAGTGGTCTAGGTGTGCGTGGGTGAGAATGACCGCGCTCAGCGTGCTTGGTTCGACCTCAAAGGGTTCCCAGTTGCGAAGTCTGAGTTCTTTTTTGCCCTGAAACATGCCGGCATCGACAAGAACCTTGGTTTCGCCGTGACTAAGCAGAATTCTGCTACCGGTTACTGTTCCTGCTGCCCCCAGAAAAGCGATTGTCGGCTCTTGGCCAGTGACGTTGCTCATGGGGTAAGTCTAGGCTCACCTTGACGCCGCCACTGTTCTGGCGTTGGTTGACACTATTCTTTTGGTTGTTTGAAAAACTCATGAGGAGCCTGAAATGGAACTGGATCAACTCAACTACCTCGCCATCTTGGTGGCAGCCTTGGTCGCCAATGTTATTGGCGCCGTTTGGTTTAGCCCGAAGGCCTTCTTTCCGGTCTGGTGGAAGCTGATTGGCAAAACTCCGGAGCAGCAGCCTGGATCATCAAACATGGCCTACGTATTCGGCATGACTTTCTTGGGCGTGCTCGGCTACACGTTCGGTCTAGCCCTCGTTCTTGAGGTCATTACCGTCGCACATGGTTCACTGGGCGTTGGCATCGGCGCGCTGGTTGGAGCAATGCTCGGCTTACTAATCGGCGGCGGTGCTTCATTGAGCCACCGCATGTTTGCCGGTCAGGGTTTCAAGGTTTGGTTGCTTGAAATTGGCAACGATGTTGTTGCCCTTGCAGTTGTCGGAGCCATTCTGGCCGCCTGGAAGTAAATGACTGCCAAAGAAATCGACGACTACCTGGCGGGTGTGCCAGAGCCGAAGCGCTCGACGCTTGAGGCGCTGCGGCGCAGCATCCTCGCGGTAATACCCGAATCTGAGCAGTGCATTTCTTATGGCATGCCTGCGTTTCGGGTTGACGGCAAAGTGCTCGCCGGATTCGCCGCGTTCAAGAATCACCTCGCCTATTTGCCGCACAGTGGTCGCGTGTTTCAAGAAATACCCGAGCTCGACGGTTACATCAAAACCACAGGGTCACTGCACTTTGAGATTGATACCCCGCTGCCCGACGAGATTGTCGAGAAACTCATCACAGT
>WLFI01000148.1 GCA_009703845.1 Actinomycetota bacterium | reverse complement strand
TTCTTGCCCTGAAAGCTCTCGAACAGCACGGCGTTTGCGTTCAGCGGCTTTGAACCCGGGCGGTATTGCAACTTGCGCACATACTGACCCGCGCGACGACGCAGCGCCCCCGCGATGCGAGTTGGTGCAAACATTTTGGCTTTGCGAAGCAGTTTTTTGATCGGCATTTAGCTCACCCGGCTTCGATCGACGGTCTTGGCCGCCCCGCGCAAGAACCCGAACCAGAACCCCGCTCCCCAAGAAAAGTGGATGCTCGGCAGCACGACCAGCAGGGCTACGCGCGCCTTCAACGAGAGGTCGGCCGCCGTTACCGCGAGGGCCGCCACGGCAGCGAGGTACCCGGCCAGTGGCAAGATTCCCAGCACCAGCCCGAAGGCAGCGGCCACCAAGCCTGCGGCAACAACCGCGACCATCAGAGGCGGGGCAAAGTAGCGCTTTGACGCAGCGGCAAGGTTTCGACGAGTAAGGTCACCGCGCCAAACGCCGGTCGACCAAAACTGTTTGATGAGCTTGTCGAAACGACCGCGAGGCCAATAGGTAACGCTGAGTTCGGGGCTAAACCAGACCAATCCGCCGGTTGCCTTGATGCGTTGCGCGAGATCCCAGTCTTCACCGCGGATGATCGACTCGTCGTATCCGCCAACTCGAGCCAGCGCATCCGCTCTGAAAATGCCGAGGTATGCCGACTCGGCCTCGCCGGCAGCGCCGCCGACGTGATAAGCCGCACCGCCGATGCCAAACCTACTGGAATAGGCCCAGGCAACCGCCTGCTGAAAAGCGCTGCGGCCGCTCGCGAGCATGATGCCGCCGAGTTCGTCTGCGCCGGTTTCGGCAAGCAGTTCGACGCCGCGTTTGATGTAGCCCGAGGCGAGTTCGCTGTGCGCATCGACGCGAATGATGATGTCGGCCTTGGCCTGCTTGATGCACAGGTTCATGCCTGCGGTGGTAAGACCTGCGGGGTTTTCGACCAGTCGAATGCGAGGGTCGGCTTTGCTAAGTTTTGCGGCGATTTGGTTGGTGTCATCTTTCGATGGGCCGAGGGCAAGCAAGAGTTCTAGATCTCCGGCGAACTCTTGCGCCAGAACAGATGCAACCGCGGCTTCGAGATGTTCGGCCTCGTTGAGCACCGGCATGATGACGCTCACCGATGCACGATTAGCTTTCGCCGCCATGATCAGTCTTCGGTCGACGTAACGCCGGTGTAGCGGTTGTATGCCTGGCAAACCTCAAGCGGGTCGCCGTCCATTTTGAGAACACCCTTTTCGAGCCAGATCACTCGGCTGCAGGTATCGAGAATCGACTTGATGCTGTGGCTCACCAAGAACACTGTGCCGGCGGTGTCGCGCATCTCGCGCATCCTCGCTTCGCTGCGTTTGCGGAACTGCTGGTCACCCACCGAAAGAGCCTCGTCGATGATGAGGATGTCGTGGTTGCGCGAGGCCGCAATGGCGAAGCGAAGACGGGCCGACATTCCAGATGAATAGGTGCGCATCGGCAGGTCGATGAAATCTTCGAGTCCGGCGAATTCGGTAATAGCTGGGGCGAGCTCAGCGGTTTCTTTTTTGCTGTAACCCATGGCCAAGCCACCGAGCATGATGTTCTTCTCGCCAGAGAGGCTCGGCATGAGCACCGCGCCAACACCCAATAGCACCGGTCGAGCCGACGCATAAACCGCACCGTTGGTGGGCTGGGTTAGACCGGCAACCGAGCGTAGCAAGCTTGACTTACCCGAGCCGTTGGTTCCGATGATTCCGATGGTTTCGCCTTGGTAAACCGTGAACGAGACATTCTTCACGGCGTGCACTTCGCGAAGCTTTTGTTTCGCAGAGCCACCGTTCCAACGGTTGGCACGCTTGCCCGAGGCATAGACCTTGTAAACGATGTCGACACCGTCGACCACCACTACCGGTTGACGTGTTTCGGTTGCTGCGGTTTGCTTTTTAGTCGTCACGACCGTAAACCTCCTCAGCCTTCCAGAAATAGAGAGCCCCAACGATCGGGGTGATTACGGCCCAGCCGATGCAAAGTATCCAAAGTTTTGCGCTCGGTTCGTAACCCTGAACCAGCAACCCGCGCGATAGCTGGATGAAGTCATAGAACGGGTTGAATTCGAATATTGCGAGAACGGTTGGCCACGCGGCAAGAACGCTCTCGAGGCTAAAGAAAACACCGCTGACATAGAACGCGATTCGAGTGATGAAAGGAATCAGTTTGCCGAGGTCACGAGCCTGTGCGTTGATGCGAGCGGCAATCATCGCGAGCCCCGAGCAGAACAAGACCATCAGAAGCACGACAACCGGAAACAGTGCCCAGTCGAGATCGATTGGGTTCTGCCAGCTCAAGTTTGCAAAGTCGAATGCGGTCACGAGCAGAGTGACCAGCAGAAGCGCCAACTGAGCCCAAAGATTGATGAACTGCTGAATCACCGAAGAAATCGGCAACAGGATGCGCGGAAAACTGAGGCTGCGCACCAAGCCGGCGTTGCCGACTATCGAACTCGCACCGCTTTGAAAAGCACCGCTCATAAACGAGAACAAGAAGACGCCGGTGAACAAAAAGGCCAAGAAATTGTGGGGGCGGTTCGAGCCGAGAATCAGACCGAAGATCAGGCCATAGGTGCCCGCCTGAATGGTTGGCAGCAAAATGAGCCACCATCGACCGAGTCGGGTGCGCGCGTTGGCTGCCTCGCTGGTGTAGGTCGAGAGGGTCCAGGCGAATACTCGCCTGCGCCAAACCTCGCGCAAATAACTGAAAAACGGTGGCCGTGCACCGACGCGCTTGAGACCGTGTGAAGCAGCGTATTCGCTTAGATTCACGGTTCCTCCGTCGGTGATTTACGGGCTTTACGCCCTAGGAAAGTTTACCTTTGGCAATAAAGGTTTGAACTGCGCCACGAATCTTGCCAAAGTCAGGCGCATCCGGCTCGAATCCGTTTTTAGGCACGAGCGCAAGGTTCTTGATGCCTAGTTTCTTGGCCTTGATTGCTAGGTCGAGATAGACCGACAACATTCCAGACGGAACATCGGTGAGCACCAGCTCTTTCGATGCCGAGGCAATCTGCTGAAAACGGTTCAGCACATTGGCTGGGTCCATTTGCTTCAAGATTGCTGCCTGAATTTCTTGCTGTCGCAGCATGCGGTCGTAGTCGCTCGTACCGTGACGGCTGCGGGCATACCAAAGTGCTTGATAACCGGTGAGTAGCTGAGGTTCGGCACTTGCGCGCAACCAGTCTCGGGCATCCGAGGCGTCGTCGCGTTGACCACCGATTGGCAGGTCTTGCTTGATGGTGATGCGAACGCCACCCAGGGCATCGATCAGGCTGGCAAACTCACTCATGTCGATCTGCACGTATGACTGAATCTTGAGTCCGGTGACGCCCTCAACCGC
>WLFI01000147.1 GCA_009703845.1 Actinomycetota bacterium | reverse complement strand
TAGGCGCATCCGCTCTTAATTACTCACCAAAGCGCTCGGCCAAAGCCTGAGCCAAGCCGGTGTAGGTGTTCGGCTTCAAGGCAATCAAACGTGCCTTTACTTCGTCGCTCAAATCGAGACTCTCGATGAACGCAATCAATTCTTCGTGACCAATGCGCTTTCCGCGAGTCAGTTCTTTGAGCAGGGCATAAGGGTCGCTGATGGCCGAACGACCGGCAGCAACCTCGGCGCGAATTGCGGTTTGAATCGCTTCGCCGAGCACCTCCCAGTTGTCGAGCAAATCTGCCTCGAGCATTCCAATCGAAAGTTCGATCTCGCCAAGGCCGCGGGTGGCATTGTCGAGGGCGAGCATCGAGTGGCCCAAGCCAACGCCGATGTTGCGCTGCGAAGAAGAGTCGGTGAGGTCGCGCTGTAGGCGGGAGTTCACCAGGGTAGCGGCGAGCGAGTCGAGAATCGCGTTCGAAAGTTCTAGGTTCGACTCGGCGTTTTCGAAGCGAATCGGGTTGACCTTGTGTGGCATGGTCGACGAGCCCGTGGCGCCAGGGGCTGGAATCTGCTTGAAGTAGCCGAGCGAAATGTAGGTCCAGATATCTGTGCAGAGGTTGTGCAAGATTCGGTTGAAGTGGGCAACCGCCGAATAAAGCTCGGCCTGCCAGTCGTGCGATTCAATCTGAGTGGTCAGCGGGTTCCAGGTGAGGCCGAGCGAGGTGACGAACTCTTTCGACTCCTTGATCCAGTCGACATCTGGTGCTGCAACGACGTGGGCCGAAAACGTGCCGGTCGCGCCAGAGAACTTGCCCAAATAGGTGGTCGCTTGAACGCGCTCGATCTGGCGGCGCAAACGGTGAACGAACACCTGAAGTTCTTTACCCATGGTGGTCGGGGTGGCTGGCTGGCCGTGGGTGCGCGAAAGCATCGGCACCGCGACATACTTGTGAGCCAACTCGGTGAGCTTAGCCATTAGCTCGTGAGCCTTCGGCAGCCAAACCTCACTCATCGCGTCGCGCACGGTGAGCGCATAAGAAAGGTTGTTGATGTCTTCGCTTGTGCAGGCAAAGTGGGTGAGCTCTTGCAGGTCTTCGCGACCAAGCTGAACCAACTTTTCGCGAATGAAGTATTCGACTGCCTTTACGTCGTGGCGGGTAACGGCCTCGGTGGCGGCAAGGGTTTCTACGTCAGCATCCGAGAAATTTTCGACAATGGCACGTAGCGCGGCAACTTCTGGCGCAAGCAATGGGCGGCCGGTCGCAAGCAGGTCGCGGTTGGCGAGGTGAATCAGCCACTCGATCTCAACCTTGATGCGGGCGCGGTTCAGGCCGGCTTCGCTGAGGTGCTCGCCGAGGGCGACAACTGCGCCGCGGTAACGACCGTCGAGGGGCGATAGGGGCTGTGCTGAAAGTTTGCTCACCACTCCATATTGGCAGACGGTTCGATGCCTGGTTGGTGGCAATAAGTTATCCACTTAATTTTCTAGGCACGGATGCTGCGCCTCATCTTGCCCGATGCTGGCTCGCATGCAATACATGGTCGAAAGTCTTGACGAACTAAACGCACTGCTCGGCGGTGCAAAACCTGATGTGGGTCGATGGAGTGGGCCTGCGGCACTCAGCTTTCAGCGCGAGGTTGAGCAGCTGTCGCACGACCTGCTTGGCTTGCGAAACCAGCTCGCCACCCTGCCTCACTTTGCGGTGGTGGTCGGGTGAGCGGGCTTGTGAGTTACGGGGGTGACCCGGCCATCATCGCCAGCATCGACGAAATCGAGCGCTCGCGGTCAACGCTCGAGTTGGTGCAACAGCGTTTGCTCAAAGAGTTCGAGCTGCTCGATTTCTTGGTCGACCCCGTAGCTCGAGCGGCGCTGGCTTTGCACGCACCGGTCTTGCTGGCTCGCCTCGAAAAACTCAAGTGGGCGGCCGGGGTCGCGAGCGATTCTTACCTGTCAACCGAAGCTCGCATCACCAAACAACTCGACTGGGTGACTTCTGCGGTAGCGAAGCATCCGTGGCTATTGAACGTTCTACCCAACCAAGTTCGGGCTGCTCTGCCGGCCGTTTTGTTGGCGGGTTCCGCTGCGGCGACCCTAGTCGACGGAAAGACGGCGAGGCTCATGGCTCGAGAAACTGTGAACATGTGGCCGGCGTTGACGACGGGGCAAGAATCTTCGGGTGAAGATTCGGTCGCCGCGGCGAACATGGTTGCCGTTGGGCTCGGCGCCCTAACTCGAAGCGGCCGCGCCGGCGCAGAGGTCGAAAGCGTTGGCGCACTTGGAATGCGCGGTGCCCCGACCAGCATCGGCGCGATTGCCGAACGCGTGGCCGCAACTCATGTAACCGAAAAACCTACTGTCGTGATCGAGCGCTACACCGATGGCAACCGATCGGTTTTTGTCGCCTATTTGCCTGGCATGCGAACCCTCGAAGTGGGCGCGGGTTCAGAGCCATTCGATTTGACGGCCAGCGTGCAGCAGTTGGCCGACCCCGAGAAGGCCGGCAGTCAAATCGCGGTCGAAGAGGCACTTAGGGCAGCGGGTGTGAAACCAACCGACGAGTTGGTTGTGGCCGGCTACTCTCAGGGCGGCATGGTTGCCGGGGCGCTGGCTTCGGGAGCGGGCGGGTTCAACGTTTCGGCAATCGTCACGCTCGGTGCGCCGATTGCGCAACTCGAGTTGCCGCCCGACACCGCGGTGATGGCAATTGAACACAGCAATGACGTAATCCCAGCACTATCGGGAGCCATCAACCCACTCACCGAAAACTGGGTGACCGTGGCGCGTGAGATCGATTTGCACCCCGGTCAGAGCGCGCTGATCGCGCACGAGCTCGATGCTTACGTCGAAACATCCAAGTTGATTGATTGCGACGATTCGGTCGGCGTAACTCGAATTCGCGACACCGTGCTCAAAAAGTTCGAAGGCCTGCGCCTCGTTGAGACACAGACCTTCGAGCTAAAGCCGATTGATGGTTAGAGAATGCGCAAAACCTTGAACAGGCCGCGGCTGATGAACGAAGCGAACGACATGATTAGTGCGCCCAGAATCGCCCAACCGAAAGACTCGATGCTCAGGCCAGTGGTCGTGAAGCCGTCGATGCTGAAGGTTCCGCCGTCGAGCAGGCTGCTCAACCATGCCACGAACAGAAGCAGAGCGCCGTTGATCACAAGAGAGATGAGGCCAAAAGTGAGCAGGTAAAGCGGTAGGGCGACAATTTTGATGACCGGGGCGATGATGGCGTTGACCAGACCGAAGATGAGGCCAACGAGTAGGTAAGACAAGATCGTGCTCCAGATATCTGCGCCGCCGTAAGGAACCAACTTGATTGCAGGTACCAGTGCGGTTACGGCCCAGAGGCCAAGAGCGTTGATGACTGTGCCAACTAGAAAACGTTTCATAGAAC
>WLFI01000146.1 GCA_009703845.1 Actinomycetota bacterium | reverse complement strand
CATCTTTATGCCTCCTGTGCGGCTTCTGCCTCGGTGGCAACGGCCTTAGCCGATGCACCCTTGGCTGGGCCAGAGATGTAAGCGTCGAGTGCCGACTTGGTGAATACCAGGTCGTCGCTCAACAGAATGTCGTAAGCATTTAGCTGGTCAACCGGCAGAACGTGAACGCCCTGTAGGTTGCGCAGGCTCTTGTAGCTGGTCTCATCGCTGCGGTCTAGAACCACGAGGATGTTGCGACCATCGGTGAGCTTGCTGATGATGGCTGCGGCTGCCTTGGTCGAAGGTGACGTACCGATCGCGAACTCGCTTACGACGTGTAGACGTCCGTTGCGAGCGCGGTCAGATAGAGCGCCCTTGATGGCGGCCGAAATCATCTTCTTTGGGGTGCGCTGGTCGTAGTCACGTGGCTTTGGACCGTGAGTGATGTAACCACCGCGCATCTGTGGAGCACGGAGCGAACCCTGACGGGCACGACCGGTTCCCTTTTGCTTGAAAGGCTTCTTACCTGTACCAGAGACTTCGCCGTGACGCTTGGTCGACTGGGTGCCCTGGCGAGCAGCTGCAAGCTGCGCCACGACTACCTGGTGGATTAGTGGAACGTTGGTCTGGACGTCGAACAGGTCTGCAGGTAGGTCGACTGAGCCGGCCTTCTTGCCCTGGACGTCGAGAACGTCAACCTTGGTGTTTTCAGCCATTTGGTTACGCTCCCTTCACTGCGTTGCGGACGAATACGAGCTGGCCCTTAGGACCAGGCACGGCACCCTTGATTAGCAGCAGACCCTTTTCTAGGTCAACTGCGTGAAGGGTTAGGTTCAGGGTGGTTACGCGATCGCTACCCATACGGCCAGCCATCTTCTTACCTTTGAAGACGCGACCCGGGGTCGACGACATACCGATCGAACCAGGCTTGCGGTGGTTGCGGTGAGCACCGTGAGATGCACCTACACCGTGGAAACCGTGGCGCTTCATGTGACCGGCGAAGCCCTTACCCTTTGAGGTTCCGACTACGTCGACCTTGGCGCCAACTTCGAGAACCTCAACACCGAGCTCCTGGCCTACTGCGTAGGTGTCGGCGTCAGCGGTGCGAATTTCTGCGATGTAGCGACGTGGGTTGACGCCGGCCTTCTCAAAGTGGCCAGTGACTGGCTTGGTTACTTTGCGTGGGTCGATAGCGCCGTAGGCGACCTGAATGGCGCTGTAGCCATCGGTCTCTGCGTTCTTAATCTGGGTAACTACGTTAGAGCCTGCTTCGACCACGGTTACAGGAATGAGACGGTTGTTCTCGTCCCATACCTGGGTCATGCCGAGCTTCTTGCCCAGTAGTCCCTTGACTGTCTTGTTTGGGGTAGCCATCAGTGTCCTTAGAGCTTGATCTCGATGTTGACGTCGGCCGGTAGGTCGAGACGCATCAAAGAATCCACGGCCTTAGGGGTCGGGTCGATGATGTCGATAACACGCTTGTGGGTGCGCATCTCGAAGTGCTCGCGGCTGTCCTTGTACTTGTGAGGAGAGCGGATCACTGCGATCACGTTCTTCTCGGTAGGCAGAGGCACTGGGCCTACTACGGTTGCGCCTGCGCGGGTGACCGTGTCTACGATCTTGCGCGCCGACGAGTCGATGACCTCGTGGTCGTACGACTTAAGTCGAATGCGGATCTTCTGTGCCGCCATGCTGACTCACTCTCATTCACGCCTCTGGCAGTTGCCTCGGGCACGTTTAGTAGCACTACTTCTGTTGCACCACTGTTTATCTGTCAAATCCCATTTCTGGGGGTACTACTCGACCGACCCACGCACTCGGGCGTGTCGCATGTTTTCACACGCAAAAAACCCGTAACGAAATGTCGGACAAATTTTTGCTCTAGCTCCGGCCGGACCAGCAAGGCTGTTCACTGCGCCAGGAGTGGTTCGCGCCAGAATGCGCGAGTAACTCAAGAACTTGAATAGTTTACGGGGGTTGCAAGAGTAAAAGCAAATTGTTTTTAGACTTTGCATCATGATCGAACAAGTTGTGCCGGTGGTGCCGGTTTCAAAAATCGCCGTGGCCGAGGCTGCCCTCTCAAAAGTCGGTTTCACGCTCGCTTGGCAGCACAATCCGGGCCAAGACCTGATGTATGCCGAGTTCACCCACCCCGATGGCATCGCGATTCATGCGAGCGAGTCTCGCGGCGATGGCATCGGCCCGGTTGTGGTGTATTTCAGGGTTTCAAACGTGGATGCACTAGCGCAGCAAGCGGGCGAAACCGCAGCCGACCAAACCTGGCACATGCGAGAGTTCTGGCTACGCGATGCCGACGGCAACGCATACCGTTTCGGTCAACCGATCGCCGACTAGCGCCCCACCCGGCGCCCGCTAAACGCGGTTTTGCGCGCGGAGCTCACTTTGGTGGGCGGTCATGAAGCGACGCTCGACGGTCAGGTGGAACATCCACGCTGTTAAAAGTGCCGACGGCAGCACCAGCGCGTACATCAGGGTGAGGTGCAGGGGCGCGCTGAGGCCGAGCGGCAAGAGAAGCAGGTTGCCGAGCGCGAGCAGCGGGCTGTGAATCAGGTAAATCGAATAAGACATGTGCCCGAGTCGCACCATCGGCCTAGAGCCGAGCATCCGAGTTGTTCTTGAAGCGCCGTTTTTCGCTAGCCAAACCACTAAAAACGCAGTGGATGCCCCCACCAAGGTTTCGCTAACCGCGCGGTTTGAGTTGGCGAAGTCTGCAAACAGGTAGACCAGGGCCGTTGCCGGAATGATCGGCACCCAGAACCACCTGGCGCGCACACGGTCGTTGGCTGCCAGCTCGGCTGCATACATTCCGATCGCGAAGAGAAGCAAAAACCACGGATGATGGCGGCCGAACGCCTTGGCGAATGGCACCACCGAATCGAGACGACCGGTTAGTTCGTTGAATGCAATCAGCGCCGACGGGCCCAGGGTAACCAAGGCCGTGAAGCCAATCGCCACGAGCGATCCGAATCTTCTCCAGATCGGAAGCAACAGCAGGGGCATCAAAAAGTAAATCTGCCACTCGATGGCCACCGACCACATTGGCCCGTTGATCGCCGTCATGCCGCCGAAGAAATTTTGAATCAGCAGAATGTGCCCGGCAACCGCTTCGGCGGTGACCGGAATTTTGTCATCCCACTTGGTACCAGACGACACCTGCATCACCGGCACAAGTGCAATCAGGGCGATGCTCAGGGCTAGAGCCACCCAGTACGGTGGCACGATTCGGCGGAATCGGCGATAGATGTAGTGCTTGAACCCTTTTGGAAGTCGATAACCGCCACCGCGAATTACCGGAAGCATCAAAACGAAACGAGAGAGAACGATGAAGATTGACACGCCAAGATAGCCGTTGCGAAGCACCGCGAAGAGCTCAGGAAAGGCTTGAGCGGAT
>WLFI01000145.1 GCA_009703845.1 Actinomycetota bacterium | reverse complement strand
GCCCCTGGAACAAACTGATGACGGTTCCGGTGGGCCCGTTTCTCTGCTTCGCAATGATGATGTCGGCCTCGCCCGCACGTGGGTGCTCTTTTTGGCCGATGTCTTCGCGGTGCAACAGAATGACCAGGTCGGCGTCTTGTTCGAGCGAACCAGATTCACGAAGGTGGTGAAGCTCTGGCTTCTTGTCTTTCTTTTCTTCAGAACCACGGTTGAGCTGAGCGATGGCGATGACCGGAATTTCGAGTTCTTTAGCCAAAAGCTTTAGCGAGCGCGAGAATTCCGAAACCTCTTGCTGGCGGCTTTCAACCTTTTTGCCCGATGAAAGCAACTGTAGGTAGTCGATGACGATTAGCTGAAGGCCGAGTTCTTTGGTTAGACGGCGTGCCTTCGATCGGATCTCGGCAAGGGTTAGGTTTGGGCTGTCGTCGATAAATAGCGGTGAGTCACTGATCGAGCCACGAACGTTGGCCATTTTCGTCCAGTCGTCGCGGGTCATGTTGCCCTTACGCATCGACTGAAGATAAATGTCGCTTTCGGCCGATAGCAAACGCATCGCGATTTCGGCCTTGCTCATTTCTAGAGAGAAGAACAGCGAAGGCATTTTGTTCTTGATAGAAGCGTTTCGGGCAATGTCTAGGGCAAACGTCGACTTTCCGACACCTGGGCGAGCGGCCAGAATGACTAGCTGGCCCGGGTGCAGGCCGTGCGTCATCATGTCGACATCGACGATGCCGGTTGGAACGCCGACGATTTCGCCTTCGTTGCCCTCGGCAAACTCGATCTCTTTAACCGCCATGCCGATTGCGTCGTTCAGTGGTGAGTACTGGTCGCGAAGCGACGTGGTGCCCACCGAGAAGATGTCTGACTGGGCGGCGTTGATTAGGTCGATGATGTCGCCCTCGGCAGCATAGCCAGAGGCAGCAATCTTGGTGCCGGCCTCGACTAGTCGGCGAAGAATGGCCTTTTCTTGAACGATTTTGGCGTAGAACGCGGCGTTTGCGGCGGTTGGAACGATCGAAGTAAGGGTGTGAAGGTAGTCGGCACCACCAACGCGCACCAGATTGCCCTGGCGGGTTAGCTCGGCGGTGGTGGTGATGGTGTCGGTCGGTTCGCTGCCGGTGTAGAGCTTGAGAATCGCGTCGAAGATGATTTCGTGCTTTGGGGCGTAGAAATCGGCACCCTTTAGCCCAACTTCGGTCACAATCTCAGGGCAGGCGTCGATTGAAAGCAGCATAGCGCCAAGCACCGACTGCTCGGCAAGCATGTCGTGTGGCAAAACCCTCTCGGCAGCGCTTGTTGTCTGCGTGCCAAAGGCCTGTGAGATAGACATGGATGCTCCTAATTGGGTCAAGCGTTAGCGAAAAGTGCCTACTAGACATCTCTAGCAAACACCCCCGACATCTAATTTCGAAATGTCCCTGTGCAGTCACCTGTGGATAACTCGGGCAACACGCCGAAGCACATGTGAACAACTTGTGCAGAACCCTGTGTTGTTAAGGTCGGAAATGGTGCTAGAGCCCTTTATCTAAAAGGAACTTGCCTTGTGGATAACTTTTCTTTTCAAACCCTAAACGTGAACCTTAGACTTGTGGAAACGACACGCCGAAACATCCGATTATGAAGTTTTACACAAGTTATCCACAGGCTCTGCTCGGCCGGATTTGGGTAAAAGAAAGGGCGACAGACCCGAAGATCTGCCGCCCTTGAGCGCTAGAAGCGCTTACTTCTGGGCAACCACCGCAAGGGTGATTGTTGCAACCACGTCACCGTGAAGGCGAACGGTCGCCTCGTGGGTTCCGGTGGTGCGAATCGGGGCGATGAAAGCAACCTTGCGCTTGTCTAGCTCACCGATGCCGGCTTCAACAACTGCAGCGACGACGTCAGCGGTCTTTACAGCACCGAATAGACGACCTTCTTTGCCAGCCTTGACAGCCAGGCGAATTGGAGCCTGCTCAAGGCGAGCCTTGAGAGTAACTGCCTCTTCAACGGTTGCTAGTGCACGTGCGTTACGAGCAGCTTTGATCTGATCGATCTGCTTCTCGCCACCTACGCTCCAAAGAACCGCGAAGCCCTTAGGAATGAGGTAGTTGCGAGCGTAGCCGTTCTTAACTTCAACGACATCGCCAGCTGAACCGAGGCCTGAAACCTCGTTGGTCAGAATTAGCTTCGACATTCGATGCTCCTTAGCTTCGGCCAGCGCCAGCGTATGGCAATAGCGCCATTTCGCGAGCGTTCTTGACGGCACGGGCAATGAGACGTTGTTCCTGAACAGAAACACCGGTGATGCGACGGGCGCGAATCTTGCCGCGGTCCGAGATGAACTTCTTTAGGGTTGCGATGTCTTTGTAGTCAATGACACCAACCTTGATTGCCTTTACGGGAGCGAGCTTGTCTAGCTTGCCCTTGCGCATTGGCTTTTTACCAGCGCGGTCGCTGTTAACTTTTGCAGCCATTAGATACTCCTAGGTTTGTTGAAAATTTAGAACGGGGTGTCGTCGCTTGCAGCAGCGGTGCCTGGGTTTGCCCAAGCATCGTTTGCCTTAGCGGCTGGGGCGGCAGGGGCTTCGTTCCAAGGTGACTCAGAAACGGCTCCGGCACCACCCTCGCGAGCGCGACGAGTGACAGCAGCGGTTGCATAACGCAGCGATGGACCGATTTCTTCGATCTCTAGCTCGAGTGAGGCGCGAGCCTCACCGTTTGCCGACTGGTATGCCGAAGGCGCTTTTAGACGACCGGTAACGAGAACGCGGCTGCCCTTGGTGAGAGACTGCGAAACGTTTTCGGCGACTTCACGCCAAGCGGTGCAACGAACCCAAACGGTTTCGCCATCTTCCCAAGCGTTGGTCTGACGGTTGAAGGTGCGAGGGGTTGAACCCACACGAACCGAAACAACAGCCACTCCACCCTGGGTGTAGCGAAGCTCTGGGTCATCGGCAAGGTTGCCGACGATCGTTACGTTTAGCTCGCCAGCCATCGTGACTACTCAGCCTTCTTGGCGGCAGGCTTCTTTGCAGGAGCCTTTGCAGGGGCCTTGTCGGCAGCAGCCTTAGGGGCGGCCTTTGCGGCAGCCTTCGGTGCGTCGGCCTTTGGAGCGTCAGCCTTCGGAGCAGCAACCTTCTTGGCTGGCTTCTCTTCGACGGCGTCTTCGGCCTTTTCTGCTGCAGAAACTTCTGGAACAACAACCGGCTTGATGGCAACTACGGCTTCGTCGGCACGCAGCACCTTGGTGCGCATGACGGCTTCGCTTAGGCGAAGCTGACGGTCGAGCTCAACCACGTCGGCCGAAGCGGCCTTCAGGTTGACCACGGCGTAGATACCTTCGGTCTTCTTGTTGATTTCGTATGCCAGGCGACGACGACCCCAGATGTCAACGTTGTCAACGGTGCCTCCACCGTTGCGAATGACGTTGAGGAATTTGTCGAGGCTTGGAGCAACTGTGCGTTCGTCG
>WLFI01000144.1 GCA_009703845.1 Actinomycetota bacterium | reverse complement strand
GCGTAATAAGTTGGGATCTGTGTTTGCACCGGAGCAAAATGCGATCTGCTTGGGTTGGCTGCAGCCTGCGCGAGTAGTGCGCGGTCGCGTCGACGCTTGGCCGAGATAGCCAAAAACATAAACACAAAACCGATGACGATTAGAACCGGAACCATTCCAAAGCCGCCCGGAAATCCAAACAGGAACGGTGCCGGAAAAGCCAGCGCTCCCGCCGCGCATCCGATGCCCTTAAAGGTCTTGCGCTGGGTCTCGGCTTGTTCTGATTCTGTCGTCACTAAAAATGGTTGCGACATTCGTTCCCCTACTTCTTCACGGAATGGTGCCAGATTACTCCCAAGCTGCTCTCCTGAAGGAGTCTTTGGTGTCGCCCGTTTGGGGGACATCCGAGTTATTCACATTTTTAGCGGATGCCCGCTGGGCCGATTTACGCCTCGTAGGGTTTGGTGAACCGATGAATGTCTTTGAGGTTTTTGGCTCGCATCAGCTGCACTAGGGCAAGAGCAAGTGACAGCGGCATCGCGAGCATGCCCGAGAACATGATCGGCCAAAATGCCGCTTTGGCGAAGGCGTCGAAAGGCCCATCCACCATTCCGGTCAAAAAGAAGATGGTTGCGAAAACGAAGAAAGGCGTACCGATGAAGACATAAAGATAAATGCGAGCCTTTTTGCGGTGTGCCAGAAAATCTTCGAGAGCTACGGCTCGTCGTTCGGCGCGAATCTTGTCGTTTGACATGAGAGAACCCTAACTCGTTTGAATGCTGGTGACCGAAAGCGTGGAATCGGCGGCGAAGTCGAGGGTCGAGGGCTCGTGCCCGGCCATGATCAGTTGCGCGCCCAGGGCGGCAATCATTGCGCCGTTGTCGGTGCAAAGGCTGAGCGCGGGGATGCGCAACTCGATGCCTGCGGCTTCGCAGCGTTCTGCGGCCAGCTCGCGAAGCCTGCGGTTGGCAACGACGCCGCCACCTAGAAGTAGGCGCGGCACGTTGTTGTCGAGGCAGGCTGCCACGGCTTTAGAGACGAGCACATCGACCACGGCCTCGCGGAACGAAGCTGCCACGTCGCCGATCGAGAAGTCTTCGCCCTTGGCCTCGGCTACTTCAACCCAGCGAGCAACCGCGGTCTTGAGGCCCGAGAACGAGAAGTCGTAGCGGTGCTTTTCCATGTCTTTCGGCAGGGTGAGCCCACGCGGAAAACGAATTGCCTTCGGGTTGCCGGTCGCGGCCGCCTGATCGATTACCGGCCCACCCGGATAGCCGAGACCTAGGAGTCGAGCAACCTTGTCGAACGCCTCACCGGCGGCATCATCGATTGTCTCGCCGAGCAGCTCTACATCTGAAACAAGGTCGCGCACAAGTAGCAAAGAAGTATGGCCGCCCGAAACGAGCAAGGCAATGGTTGGCGTGACAACCTCGCCGCGCTCGAGCACATCAACGCCGACGTGGCCAACGAGGTGGTTAACCGCGTAGATAGGTTTTCCTGTGGCCACGGCGAGCGCCTTAGCCGCACCAACGCCAACCATGAGCGCGCCAGCCAAACCTGGCCCGTTGGTAACCGCGATGGCGTCGATTTCACTCAGGCTCACGCCCGCGGTGCGAAGGGCCTCACGCAAAGTTGGTTGCAAAGACTCGAGGTGAGCTCGAGCCGCGATCTCGGGCACTACTCCCCCGAACCTTGCGTGAGCATCCATCGAAGAAGCGATCACGTTGGCCAAAAGAGTGTTTCCGCGCACGATTCCAACGCCGGTTTCGTCGCAAGACGACTCGATACCCAAAACCAGTGGTTCGCGAATCGCTTGCTGCGCAAGCTCGACAACCTTGGCACTCAAGTCGGCTCGCATGATTACGGCATCGATACCCTCTGGCTGGTAATAGGCGCGACGAAGATCGATTTGCGCGAACCCGAGGCTCTCGTAAAGCGTCTGGGCAATCGGATTATCGGCGCGAACCTCGAGAAACATCTCGCGCGCACCACGCTTGGCCGCAACCGAGATGAGTCGGTTCATGAGCGCACGCCCTAGACCCTTGCCGCGCTGCTCGGCCGAAACTGCGATGGTCATCACATCGGCGTGGTTGCCATCGACAACACAAATGCCCGCATAGCCAACAATTCGATCGCCTTCGAGCGCCACGAAGTAGTTGCGATTCGGGCTTGGCGCCAGCTCGGTGGTCATCATCTGTTTTGGCCACGCGGTTGAACCAAACGAAGCGTGCTCGATGGCGTAAATCTCGTCAAGGTCAGCCTCGACGGCAGGTCTCATCGCGAAATCCATCAGCTCACCGCCTTGCCGATGCGGCCGCGCGCTTTTGGCTCGACGGCATCGGGGGCACGCAGGTAAAGCGCGGTTACGTCATCGCTCACCAAACCGACCAGAAGCTGCGACTGGGCAACTCGACCCAGCGCCGCTGCGCTCATGGTGACTTCGGTGGTTTGGGCGGTAATCCCTTGCTCTTGAAGCAGAGCTTCGAGGGCGGCTGGCTTGGCCACAGCCGGCTCAGTCATGCGCGTTGGAATGCCGTGCGCATCAAGCCCCGAATAGATCGTGAAATAAACCTCACTGCGACGGGCATCGGTTGTGATCAATAGCGGATGCTCAGCCGAAGCCTGCAAACCTGCATCGAACGCGGCCAACGCCATCGCGTCGTGGCTCACCACCCCGAACAGAGGTCGGCCGATGCCTTCGGCGAAAGCCACGGCGGCTGCGATGCCGACGCGCAGGCCGGTGAACGGAGCCGGGCCACGCCCGGCGACCACGGCGGTCAGGTCGCTGGCACGAACATCCGCTCGCTTTAGAACCTCGACGAGGGCAGAGCCAATGTTTTCGGAGTGGCCCATGCGATCATCCACGTTGATTTCGGCAAGCACGCGATCGCCGGCAACCACCGCAACGCTGGTGCCGGTGGTGGTGTCGATGGCTAGAAAGGCGTTCACTCGGCGGTCTCCGAGCGGGGGTTAGTACCCTGGCCGGGGTCGGCACCCTGGTCGATGCCGGCTGCAAGTGCCGCAAAGCGTTCGCGAGCATCCACGCTTTCAAAACGTTCACCAAACCCGAGCACCGTCACCTGGCGAACCTCTGATTCGCCGGTGTGGTCGCGCTCGATTTCGATGTCGAGAAAGTTGGTGGTGAGGCCCTCGGCGAAACCGCGGCCCCACTCGACCAGAACGATCGAACGTGCGAGGTCGATGTCGAGGTCGTCGAATTCGGCAGGGCTGCCAAGTCGGTAGGCGTCAACATGCACTAGGGGCACCGGGCTGGCCTCGCGTTTGTGGGTTCGGGCGATTACGAACGTCGGGCTCGAAACCGTTCCGATCACGCCCAAGCCCTCGCCAACACCTCGAGTCATTGTGGTTTTGCCGGCACCTAGCGGACCGGTCAATAGAACCATGTCGCCGGCTTTGAGCAGGCGAGCCAGGTTTAGGCCAAGTTGATGCATTGCTAGCTCGTCGACTACTCGAATGCT
>WLFI01000143.1 GCA_009703845.1 Actinomycetota bacterium | reverse complement strand
GGCGGTGTCGGCCTGTTCGCCGGAACCATCGCCGCAAAGTTCGGCGTTGACAGCGTGATCACCACGGTTGAAGCTTTCAAGACCGCGACAGAGGATGCAAAGCTGAACCTTGCCGACCTTCCAAACGTTCGCGCGATCTTGGCCCCGACTGAGCGTTTTCTCGACGAGCGAGTCTCGAGCCACGTCAAGAACGGCTCACCGGAAACCACCGCAACCGTCATTCTTGACCCGCCGCGCGCTGGTGCTGGCCCAAAGGTGGTCGGCCAGGTGCTTGCCCTCAAGCCAAAGCACATCGTCTATGTAGCCTGCGACCCGATCGCACTCGCGCGCGACCTAAAGCCGCTCACCGAGGGTGGTTACGAATTGGCATCACTTCGTGCCTTTGACCTGTTTCCGCACACTCATCACGTCGAAGCGGTTGCTAGCCTTATTCGCAAGTAACTCGGCGTCGAAGGGGGAGCAGTGAATCAGAGCGAAAACTCGACCGAAGCTTCAACCACCAATCAGTCGACCAACCTGGGCGACGAGCTGGTGACCGTTGCGATAGTTGACGATCACGATGCCATTCGCCTCGGCTTCAAGGGTGCGTGTGACGGCTACAACTTCGAGCTGCAAGCCAGTGCATCCGCTGTTTCTGAACTGCTCGAAACGCTCGTCGACAAGGTGCCTCAGGTTGTCGTTCTAGACCTAAGCCTCGCCGATGGTTCGGCCGTTGAAGAGAACGTGCAGCGGCTGCTTGCTACCGGCACCCAGGTGCTCATTTACTCCATCGCCGATAAGCGAGGGCTGGTTCGGGCGGCAATCAAGGCTGGCGCTGCCGCCATTGTGCCAAAAGCGCAGAGCATGGATGAACTGGCAAACACCATTCGCTTAGTTGCCGCCGGCGTTTATGTGAACAACACTCAGACCACCGCTGCCATCGACTCGGATGTCGAGTTCAAAGAGGCCAAACTTTCCCCTCGCGAGCGTGAAGTGCTGACGCTCTACGCGTCGGGCATGGCACTCAAGCAGGTGGCTTTCGCATTGAACATCAAGATGAATACCGCCAAAGAACACATCGACCGGGTGCGCTCGAAGTATGCCGATATCGGCCGCCCGGTTTCGAGCAAAACCGAGCTGCTGTTGCGTGCCATCGAAGACGGCTTGATGGATGAGGGTTCGATCTAGTGACCAACGTTCAACTGCAGCCACCGCGCTATCAAACGGCGCAGCGCTCACTTGCGTTGGCTCGGGTTGACTCGCTAATCGGCAAAGCATTTAGTCTGGTTGCTCTTGTTTCTGGGTTTGAAACCGTCGCGAACGCACTTCCGCAGGCAGACCATTTCAACCCCTGGGTTTTTTACGGAACGCTCGGAGCCCTCCTCGCCGTTCAGGTAATCAACGTCTTGAATTTCTGGTTCTGGAGCGCGAGCCTGATGGGCTATGTGGCCCACGGCGCAGTGGTGATGTTGCTCATGGTTACCTGGCCGCTGCAACACACGCACATCAACGAGGTTCCGCTCGAGCACAAGCCTTGGCTCTGGTGGGCAACCGGTATCGCCTCGATGGCAATTGGATTTCACATTCCAAGGTGGTGGGCCTGGGTTTACATGGCGGCCATGCCAGTGGTTTGGTTTTGGATTCGCACCCAACCATCTGGAGGCAACGCAGCGCTTGGCGACGCCTTGCAAGAAACTGCTTTTGCGACACTCTTTCCGGCAACCGTCGTGGCTCTTGCCCAGTTGCTTAGATCATCGGCCGCCCGCGTCGATCAAGCCACCATCATCGCGACCGATGCAGCTGCCGAGCGCGCTCGCCTCGACGCCGTTGAACGCGAGCGCTCGCGCATTGACGCGTTGGTGCACGACAGCGTTTTAACCACACTGATAGTCGCCGCCAACGCACAAAACGAAGAGCAGCAGAAGGCTGCCAAATTATCGGCCGAGCTAGCACTGAACCGCCTTGCAACGGCTGGTGCCGAAGTTTCTTCAAACCAAACCATTTCGGTGCTGTCGTTCTTTCAGGCGCTGGGAGAATCGATTTTGCGAATCGACCCACGCTGTGAAGTTTCGGCATCGGGCGCCACCGCGCATCCACTTTCACCCGAGGTTGTTGCCGCGCTAACCGACGCAACCGCGCAAGCGCTGTCTAATTCGCTGGCTCACGCCGGCCGCAAGGCAACTCGCAAGGTGCGCCTGAAGGCAAACGAGCGTGAAATCAAAATCGTTGTGACCGATGATGGCGTCGGCTTTAGACCTTCACGCGTGCCTAAAAACCGACTCGGATTGCGAATCTCGATCATTGACCGAGTTGAGGCCATTGGTGGTCGGGTTTTCATCGACACCCGCATCGGCCAGGGCACCTCGATCATTTTGGAATGGGACGTTCGATGATTAGCGTGTCCCGTTTTGCGATTTCATTGATCGGTATTCTCTTCGGTCTCTTCCACGCCGTGCTGGGCTTCTATTGGGTATCGAGCTACATCAACCCGGGGCTAGGCATCGCGGCCCTCGCGCTCTATGTGGTGGCGATCTTGACCACGCTTGGTCCATACCGGGGTCTGCGCATGCCGGTTGGCCAGGCCGTGTTCAATGCTCTGGTGGCAGTAGCACTGCCGCTGATTGTGAACCCGTTGATTGCCGACGGCTCGCACAACACCTTCGCCACTTGGTATGTCGGCGGGCTCGGAGTCTTGCTCTCTGCCACAGCGGTTAGACAACACCGAACCATCGCCTGGGTTGCCACCGGCCTGGTCACGGTCATCGTCGTGTACTGGGGCGGCTTGACGGCAATCTATGACTCCGGCCTCATCGGAATGGTTCTGCTGGTCGCAGCGGGTCAAGCGCTCTCGCTAGGTGTTGAACGCGCCTCGCTAGACGTTAAGCGCCTTGGAGATCAGGCACAAGCCGAAGCATCAGAGGCTGCAGCGACCACCGCCCAGCGTCTAGAGCGCCAGGTTCGTTTGCAGCAAGCGCTCAGCGCATCGCGTCCAATTCTCGAGCGCATTGTGGCAAGCAATGGAAAGCTAGGTGCCGCCGAGCAACTCGAGTCGCGTTTGGCTGAAGCCGCTCTGCGTGACGAAATTCGCGGTCGCAACTTGATCAACCCACGCGTGCGAGATGCCGTTAGGCTGGCGCGTTTGCGCGGGGTCGAAGTGCTGTTGCTCGATGAAGGTGGTCTCGACGATTGTGAGCCAGACCTGCGCGAACGCTTGCTGGGTGATGTTGCCAATGCCATCGACGGTTTCGCCGCCGGCAAGGTGACGGTCAGGTCTCCGAAGGGTGAACCGTGGATGCTCACCTTAGTCGCACTTAGCCCGGGTTCTGCCGTTCCCGACCTTTGGCTCAAGCTCCCCTAATACTCACTCGGCCAAACGCGAGAAAAGGCGGCTATGAAATCAGCCGCCTTCTCGACACTGCACAAATACTGCAGGCCCCGGTTAGAACCCGCGCCCCTGAGCGAACGGTTCTGCATTTAGTTT
>WLFI01000142.1 GCA_009703845.1 Actinomycetota bacterium | reverse complement strand
CAGGTTTCATTTTGGCTAAGCAAGCAGAGCGCGACTCAATGATCGTGGCAAGCAAACTCACCAAGACATACGGAGAATTCGTCGCTGTCGACGGCATTGACTTCGAGGTCAAGCGCGGTGAATCATTCGGAATTCTCGGCCCAAACGGTGCCGGCAAGTCAACCACCATGAAGATGATCGCTGCCACGAGCCAGCGCACCTCGGGAGAGCTCACCATTCTTGGTAAAGACCCAGACAAGAAGGGCCCTGAGATTCGCGCCCACCTGGGTGTCGTGCCTCAGCAAGACTTGGTTGACCGCGAGCTCAAGGTGTGGGAAAACCTCTATGTCTACGGTCGCTACTTCGGCCTAAAGCGCGGTTTCATCTTGAAGAAGATCGAAGAACTGCTCGACTTCGCTCAGTTGCAAGAAAAGCGCAACAACAAGACCGACGAGCTCTCTGGCGGCATGAAGCGCCGCCTCACCATCGCCCGCGGCCTGATCAACGAGCCCGAGATTCTTCTGCTCGATGAGCCAACCACCGGTCTAGACCCGCAGGCCCGCCACATTCTCTGGGACCGCCTGTTTCGCCTAAAAGAAGTTGGCGTGACTCTGGTCATCACAACCCACTACATGGATGAAGCCGAGCAGCTCTGTGACCGCCTAGTGGTTATGGACAAGGGCAAGATCATGGCCGAGGGTAGCCCAGCCGAGCTAATCAAGAAGTACTCGAGCAAAGAGGTTCTCGAGGTTCGCTTTGGTTCAGCCAACAACGAGCAGGTTGCCAAAGACCTCGCCGGTATCGGCGAACGTCTCGAGATTCTGCCAGACCGCATCCTCGTGTATTCGGCCAATGGTGAGAAAGAACTCGAGAAGATCGTGAAGAAGGGCCTCAAGCCGGTCACCTCGCTGGTTCGTCGCTCTAGCCTCGAAGACGTATTCTTGCGCCTAACCGGCAGAAGCTTGGTCGAGTAATGAGCACCATGCAAGAAACTTGGCAGGGCGCATCCACGCTGGTCGACCCGACAGTGCCGAAGCGTTGGGGCTTTTGGTACGTCGCCGAAGCTCGCCTGCGCAACATGTCAAAGTGGTGGCCCGCGATCGTTGCCTTTGGCATTGGCAACCCGGTGCTCTACCTGTTCTCGGTGGGCGTTGGAATCGGGTCGCTCATCGCTGGCCCGGTCGACGGTGTTAGCTACCTCACCTTTCTAGCGCCAGCCTTGCTGGCAACTGCCGCGATTCAAGCGGCGATGGATGAGGTGTCGTTTCCGACCATCGAAGGCTTCGTCTGGGACAAAACCTTCTTCGCGACAAATTCGACGGGCATCACCGGCCCACAAATCGTGAACGGCATGATGGTCGCTGCAATGCTTCGTGCGGTTGCCACGGTGCTCATCTACGAGTTGATTTTGCTGATGTTTGGGGCAATCACCATGGATGCGGTGCTGCCGCTTCTGCTCTCGTCATCGTTTGCCGCACTGGCCTTCGCTGCCGTCATGTTTGCGGTCACCGTCAAGATCAAAGATGACGACGGATTCTTCGCCATCATCGGTCGATTCGTGATTGCGCCGATGTTCATGTTCTCGGGCACGTTCTATCCGCTAGAAAACACTCCGATCTATCTTCAGTGGATCGGCTGGATTTCGCCGCTGTGGCACTCAACCGACATCGGTCGCGCGCTTTCTTACGGCGCCCAGGTTGATGGTTGGTTGATGATTGTGCACTTCGCCTTTCTAATCGCGATGGCCATCGGTGGCTTCGCATGGGTTTATCCACAATTCATAAAGAGGTTGTCTGAATGAGCATCATTAATGCCACGGTAGACACAGCGGTTGCCATCGCTGAACGTCGCAGCAAGAAGGCAACGGCCGGCATCTACGCTGGTCGCTCGGGCTCTGTTCTGATGCGCAACTTCTATGCGCTCAAAACCTCGAATGCGGTTGCCGTAATCTCGGGCTTCTTCGAGCCCGTGCTCTATCTGCTTTCGTTTGGCTACGGCATCGGCAGCCTGATGGAGGGTGAGGCCAGCGCCTATGCCATGTACATCATGCCGGCCCTGCTCGCCACCAGCGCCATGAACGGCGCTATTTATGACAGCACCTGGAACGTCTATTTCAAGATGCATTTCGGCAAGCTCTACCAGAGCATGATGTCGACTTCTCTTGGTCCATTGGATGTTGCACTGGGCGAAATCGGATGGGCACTGTTGCGCGGCCTCGTCTATGCAATCGGCTTCATGATTGTGGTCACGCCGCTCGGATTGGTCACCTCGTGGTGGGCGTTGCTGGCAATTCCTGCGGCTGTGCTCATCGCTTTCGGCTTTGCCTCGGTAGGCATGGGTGTCACCTCATACCTCAAGAGCTTTCAGCAGATGAACTGGGTCAACTTTGTGTTGTTGCCGATGTTCTTGTTCTCTGGAACCTTCTTCGACATCACCAAGGCATACCCAGACGTCGTGGTTTGGATCATCCAAGCCCTCCCGCTCTGGCAAGCAATCGAACTGGTGCGCGGTCTCATGACCGGAGCAGTCGGCCTGGCTACACTCGGCCACGTGCTCTACTTCGTCGTGATGATCGTGGTCGGGTTGATCTTCACCACCAAGCGCCTCACGGCGTTGTTCTTGCGCTAGCTAACGATTCCCCAGACCACTGCGAACACGATGTTCAAGGTAGTTAGACCGGCGATGGCGGGCACTACCCAGGTAGGGGTGACTTCTTTTTTGTTGTAGGTGTAGGCGACAAAGAACACCGCGGTGATCACGATGCTCTTGGCAACGAGAACCAGGTTGTTGACCTGCTCGTCACCGTTGGCAGCCTGAAGAACGCCAACCATGCCGAGACCGGTGGCCAACATCAGCCAGGCACCGTGAAGAATTCCAGCGTTCACTTTCATGCCCTCGCCCCACTGCTTGAGCTGATAAAAGAATCCACTGAATAGTGCGCCGATGCCCACGAAGTGAAGAACTAGAAGAATTTTTTCCGCGATGTCCATGAGTTGCTATTCCCTTTTCTGGCAACCCCGACAACGCGGTTTGCCGTTACGGCTTCAGTCTAGCCATGAGCACAGCGGCCTCGACGGCCTCGGCACCCTTGTCTTCTTTTGAGCCAGGCAAACCGGCACGATCTAGTGCTTGCTGCTCGTCGTCAACGGTCAGCACGCCGAAGCCGATTGGCACACCGGTGTCTAGTTGCACACGGGTGAGCCCGTCGGTCACAGCCGAGCAAACGTATTCAAAGTGAGGCGTTCCGCCGCGAATAACTACGCCTAGCGCAATCACCACTTCGGCTCCCTCTTCGATCGCATACTGGGCAGCAAGAGGCAATTCGAAGGCTCCAGGAACCCGCACGATCGAATAAACGTCGTTGCCAGCATCCTTGAGCGCTCTCTCGGCACCCGCCAAGAGGCCATCGGTGATATTGGTGTGCCAAGACGTAACGAGGATGCTCACCGCAAGGCCGCTCGCATCAATCTTCAGTTTCGGGGCTCCCGCACCGCTCATT
>WLFI01000141.1 GCA_009703845.1 Actinomycetota bacterium | reverse complement strand
TTCTCGGCCAACCTGGGTGCAATGTCGTTCGGTGGCTCGGGCGAGGTTTTCGTCGGCCGCGACATGGGTCAGATGCGCGACTACAGCGAGGCAACGGCTCAGCAGATCGACGCCGAGGTGCGTGCCATTCTTGACGCCGCTCACGATGAGGCTTACAAGGCCATCAACCTAAACCGCAAGGTGCTCGATGCGCTGGCCAAGGCCCTGATGGAAGAAGAAACCCTCAACCAAGACCAGATTGCCAAGATTTTCAAGACGGTCAAGAAGGTTCCGAAGCGCGGCCAATGGCTATCGAAGAAGACCCGACCGGTTTCGACCCAGGGCCCAATCGCGATTCCAACCAAGGGTTCGACCAAGTCGAAAGTTGCCGCCGCCGCAAAGGTCGCAGCAGCCGAGGCAGCCAAGCCGGTCAAGCGCGTGGCTCGCAAGAAACCTGCCGAACCCAAGGCCTAAACCTTGATCGATTCCGAACGCATCAAACGCGCGGTTACCGAGCTACTCTCGGCAATCGGAGAAGACCCTAACCGTGCCGAACTTTTGGCGACGCCCGAAAAGGTGGCTGCGGCTTACGCAGAGTTCTTCAAGGGTGTGGGTGTCGACGAGACATCCGTGCTCAGCGAAACGTTCGAAGCCGAGCACAACGAGGTAGTCATTCTCAAAGACATCGACTTTGTTTCGATGTGCGAGCACCACCTGCTGCCATTCACCGGCGTAGCCCATGTGGCCTACCTGCCGAGCGATCGAGTGGTTGGGCTAGGCCGACTGCCAAAGCTGGTCGAAATCGTGGCTTCGCGCCCGCAGCTTCAAGAAAACCTCACCGCCCAGGTGGCCGATGCGCTGGTGCGCGGGCTGAACACCAAGGGCGTCGTGGTCGTGATTGAGGCTCGTCACCACTGTGTGGTTTCGCGAGGCGCACGTCAGCCCGAAGCAAACACCATCACGATGGCAGCGCGCGGATGCTACGACGAACCAGTCGCTCGCGCCGAAGTTATGGGCCTGATCAGCAAATGAACTTTCACCAGCCGCTCGTAATGGGAGTGCTCAACGTCACTCCAGATTCATTCAGCGACGGCGGTGACTTTATTCGACTCGAAGCTGCCCTCGACCACGCTCGCGTGTTGCAGATTGCCGGCGCAGACATCATCGACATCGGCGGCGAGTCAACCCGCCCAGGTGCAAAGCGTGTGACCCTCACCGAAGAGCAGGCGCGCGTGCTTCCGGTCATCGAGGCAATCGTGGCCGAACTCGGTGCCAAGGTTTCGATCGACACCATGAACGCCGAAACCGCGCGCCTCGCGGTTGCTGCCGGCGCCTCGATCATCAACGACGTCTCTGGAGGCCTCGCCGACCCTGACATGTTCAAGGTTGCCGCCGACACCGGCGCGACCATCATCATTTCGCACTGGCGCGGTTTCAGCGACCAGATGGACACCCTCGCCACCTATGACGACGTTGCCGCCGAGGTTGCCGCTGAGTTGAAACTGCGCGTGGATGCTGCGCTCGCGACCGGCATAAAACAATCGCAAATCGTGATTGACCCGGGTCTTGGCTTTGCCAAAGACATGCAACAGAACTGGAAGCTCGTCGCCCGCCTCGACAAACTCGAACAGCTCGGCTACCCGATTTTGGTCGGTGCCAGCCGCAAGCGGTTTATCGCCGGCGTCATCGAGCCAGATGAACCAACCGAGGTTAGCAACGAGCGCCGCGACCTAGCCACCGCCGTGCTCACCGCACTGCTGTTGCAACGCAAAATTTGGGGCGTTCGGGTACACAATGTTCTTGCAACAACCGACGCAATCAGAGTCGTTGCCGCACTCAGAGACGCAGAACAGAGCTAAACCATGCAGCAAAAAATCTCGCTAAAGGGACTGCGTGTTTTCGCCTACCACGGCGTTTTTGACTTCGAGCGACAGAACGGCCAAGACTTCTACATCGACTGCTCGGTGTGGCTCGATGCCACCAAGGCAACCGTCAACGACGACCTCTCGCACACCGTTAGCTACGCCGACATCGCTAAGGCGCTGGTCGAAAACGCCAAGGGCGAATCGTTCGACCTAATCGAAACCCTGGCCCAGCGTTTGCTCGAAACCGTGATGAACATGGCTGGGGGAGACGCCACCGGCACCATTCGCAAGGCCAAAATCACGGTTCACAAACCAAACGCCCCAATCGTCTATGACTTCGAAGATGTTTCGGTAACCGTGAAGGCCAAACGAGACTAATGACCACAGTTCGCGCCGTGTTGGCTTTGGGTGGCAATCTCGGCGACCGTAAGCAGATCATCAAGTCGGCCATCCGCGCTCTAAAAAACACCGAGGGCATCGAGGTTGTGGCCAAGTCGCCGCTCGTCGAATCGCACGCGCTAACCGAAGCTGGCGTTGATGAAAGCCGCCCGAACTATTTGAACGGTGTGGTCGAGGTTGAAACTTCACTGAAGCCTGGTGACCTGCTCGACCGCGTTCGTGAAATCGAGCAAGAGCACGGTCGTGTGCGCCTCGAGCGTTGGGGTTCGCGAACCTTAGACATCGACATCATTACCTACGGCACGCTGATCAAAGCGGGCAAGCGGCTCGAGTTGCCGCATCCGCGTGCTTATCAACGAGCTTTCGTGCTGGTGCCCTGGGCGCTCATGAACCCGGCCGCGGTGCTGCCCGGTCACGGTTCGGTGGCGGCGCTCGCCAAAACCGTCGAGTCTGAAGTTTGGGTGGTCGCATGATCGGGGGCGCGCGATGAAGCCAACCAAACTCTCGGCAATCATTTCTTATGCGGTGGCCAGCTCGATCATCGGCGTCTTTCTAGCCGAATTCTTGGTTCGCTCTGGTGCGCCGATTCCGGTTTCGCCAACCTCGCTCGTGGCCGTGCTGCCGTTCATCTCGGTTTCGCTCGTGGTGTTCGCTTGGCCGATTTTCAAATACCGCCAGGCGGTTAGGGCTCGGCTAGAACAGGTCAAAAAAGACCCAACCTCAGCAACCAACAGCCCAGCACCCAAGCGCGTCGACCCGTTTTATGCAGTGCGCGTGGCTCTACTCGCCAAATCGACCGCCATTGCCGGCGCTTTTTTCAGCGGATGGCACGCAGGCGTCTTGATCGCACTGCTAAGTTCACCGGCACCCACCACAGGCTTGCTCTGGCGCGCCGTTTTGGCCGTCGCCGGCTCGATCGCCATGGTGGTTTGCGGCCTCGTGGTTGAGCGTGCCTGCAAGGTGCCGCCAGACGCCAAGCTCGAATCGGGCGACGCAGACGGAGCTGCCGCATGATCGACAGCACCAAAGCCAGACTCGCGGTAGGCATCGTGGGCACTGCCCCGGCCGGCATCGCAATGGCCTCGGCCCTCGCCGGAGCAGGCCACCTGCTCATCGGAATCACCCACACTTCACCAGCAGACGCCGACCGAGTGGATGCTGCGCTACCCGGCCTCGATGCGCTCGAGTTGCGCGAACTGCTGTCGCGTGCCGAACTCGTGCTGCTCGCCGTTGCCGACGATGAACTT
>WLFI01000140.1 GCA_009703845.1 Actinomycetota bacterium | reverse complement strand
GTTGAATGACTTCACGCCAGCTAAAAGTGCTGGCACCGAATCCGTGCATTAGAACTATCAAAGGTGCTTTGCAACCACAGTCGCCGACATAGTCTGCCCGCTCGACTCGAACTTGAAGACCGGCTGCCTCGACGAACTCTGCGTTCGGCTCCACCTGGCTGGCCGTCATGGTTCCAGAAGATTCGAACGGGATCAAAAACGGAACAATAAGAAAAGACAGCACACCGGCTAGCAGTGCTCGCCACATAAACCTTCGGAACGCCTTCAACTTCATGTTTGCAGTGTAAGCCTGAGCCTTGCATCCGAGCCCATAGCACCGTGCAAGTCGCTCACATGAAACGCTCAGAAACCTGAACTAGGTTTGAAAGGTTGCGGAATAATCGCGGCATTTCGGGGGCTTTAGCCTTGCGACCCATTTTGAAAGTTGATCATGCACAGACTCGCCAAACTCAGCCTCGCAAACCGCTCGGTTGTTGCTCTCGCAACGGCCATCATCGCGATTTTTGGCTTTGTCTCACTCGGTTCGCTCAAGCAAGAGTTGATTCCGTCGTTCGAGACCCCACAGGCAGCTATCGTCACCACTTATGTAGGTGCATCACCTGAAATCATCGACAAGCAAGTTAGCCAGCCGATTGAAGACGCGGTGCGCAAGCTCGATGGCCTGGTTTCTTCAACTTCGACGTCGCAAAACAACATTTCGATTGTTCGCGTCGAGTTTGACTACGGCACCAAAACTGCCACCGTCACCGAAGACCTAAATGCTGCGCTTGCGACTCTAAAGGGCGTGCTTCCTGCAGAGGCGGATGCGAAGATTCTGTCTGGCTCATTCGATAGCGTGCCAATAATCGCTCTGGGTGTCTCTTCTAGCGACAACGAAGCTCTTGGCAAGATTTTGGCCGATGTGGCCACGCCAATTCTTTCTGGCGTTCCAGGAGTTCGCGATGTGGCGGTAAGCGGCATCACAGAAAAGCGCGTAAACCTCGAGCTTAAGCAGAGCGTGCTAACTGCAAACGGCCTGACTCAGCAAAACATCGTCACCGCGCTTCAGTCGAATGGTTTCGTGATTCCAGCGGGAACACTGACCGATGGCAGCGGAAACATTTCGGTAGAGGTCGGAACCAGCGTTGAATCTTTGAAGGCATTCAAAGACCTACCGCTGATCTCGAGCAGCAGCGGTTCGCTTTCGAGCCTGTTCGGCGGTGGAACGACCACAACGAACATCCCAGGTATGCCATCGATTCCTACCGTGCCAGCGGCTCCAAAGCCAACCTTGACCGTCTCAGACGTTGCTGACGTGACCTATGAGAACGCTCCGGTTACCAGCATTGCCCGCGTAAACGGCAATGAGGTTCTAACCATTGCGATTACCAAGACGCAAGACGGCAACACTGTGGCCGTTTCTCACGGTATTCAAGACAAGATAGCCGAGCTGAAAGACAAGCTGGGCGATGTAACCATCACCACGATCTTCGACCAGGCACCTTTTGTCGAGCAGTCACTTGAAAACCTAACCACCGAAGGCCTCTTGGGTCTGACCTTTGCGATCATCATCATCTTGCTCTTCTTGCTGTCGTTCAGATCGACCGCAGTAACAGCTATTTCGATTCCAACCTCGGTTCTGATCACCTTCATCGGTCTCTATGCACTTGACTACTCGCTCAACTTGTTCACGTTGAGCGCGTTGACGATTGCTATTGGTCGAGTTGTGGATGACTCGATTGTGGTTATCGAAAACATCAACCGACACCTCTCTTATGGTGAGCCGAAGAAGAAGGCCGTTCTGAACGCGGTAAAGGAAGTTTCGGGAGCAATCACCGCAGCGACAATCACCACCGTGGCCGTATTCTTGCCAATCGCCTTGGTTGGCGGCTTGGTTGGAGAACTGTTCAGACCGTTCTCGTTCACGTTCGCAATCGCACTTCTTGCGTCGCTGTTCGTATCGCTAACCATCGTTCCGGTGCTGGCCTACTGGTTCATGAAGGCTCCAAAGGCTCTTGCAAACGAGACCGACCCGGTAAAGGCAGCAAAGATTGCCGAAGAGCTGCGCGAGGTTGAAGAGGCCAAGGAGCGCCGTTCGTGGCTTCAGCGCGGTTACCTTCCGATTCTCAAGTCGACTCAGAAGCATCCGGTAATCACAGTAGTGGCATCGTTCATGGTGCTGATCTTTACGTTCGGACTAGTGCCACTTCTAAAGACTGACTTCATTGGAGGCTCAGGTTCATCGGGCTTCGTGATCAACCAAGAGCTGAAGCCTGGCGCAACCCTTAAGCAAGAATCTGACGCCGCAGGAAAGCTTGAAGACATCGTTCTCAAGGTTGACGGCGTTGACGTGGTTCAGACAACTATTGGCTCGAGCGGCGACGGTCGTGTTGCATTCGGCGCAGCTGCCGGTGGAATCACCATGCAGATCATCGTGAAAGACGGCTTTGATGTAGCCGAAGTTCAGAACACTGTAACCAAAGCCGCTGAGGGCAAGACCGAACTCGGCACCCTAAAGTTTGGCTCTGGCGGTGGCGGTTTCTCGGGTTCAAGCACCATCGACATCAAGCTCACCGCTAAATCTGACAAGGCTCTCGAGGCCGGCATCGCCGAAATCGAAAAGAGTATGAAGGGCATTGAAGGCGTTAGCGAAATCACGAACTCGCTGGCTTCGAAAGAGCGCACCCTAAAGGTGAAGGTTGACCGCATGGCAGCCGCACGCCTCGGGCTCACCGAAACCGCTGTTGGCGGAATCGTTGCCTCACAAATGCGACCATCGAGCATCGGCAACCTAAACGTTGACGGTAACTCGACCCCGATTTATGTTGTGAAAACGAACATCCCAGACACTGTTTCTGAGGTTCGGGCAATTCGCATTCCAACATCGACCGGAACCGTTTCGCTTGACTCAATCGCTGACATTTACCTAACCAAGGTGCCTGTCTCGATCACCAGCGAAAAGGGTGACCGCACTGCCAAGGTGTCGCTAACCCCCGACACTGACAGCCTTGGAGCGCTTGGTGCTGAAGTTGCAGATCGCCTAGACGGAGCCAAGAAGAACCTTCCGCTCGGTGTGACAGCATCTGTCGGCGGCGTGACTGCCTCGCAGGCTGAATCGTTCGGTCAGTTGGGTCTTGCCCTTCTAGCCGCAATCGCGATCGTGTTCATCGTTATGGTGGCAACGTTCTCGAGCATCCGCCAGCCACTGGTTCTGCTGATCTCGATTCCGTTCGCAGCTACCGGCGCACTCGGCTTCTTGCTGCTAACTGACACCCCACTGGGCGTATCAGCGCTTATCGGTATGTTGTTGCTGGTCGGTATCGTGGTCACCAACGCAATCGTGCTGATTGACCTGATCAACCAGTACCGCAAGCAGGGTCGACCGATTCAAGAGGCAATCATGGATGGCTCGCGCCAACGTCTGCGCCCGATTCTGATGACCGCGCTTGCGACCATCTTCGCGCTGACACCTATGGCTCTGGGTATCACCGGCGGTGGCGGATTCATCTCGCAGCCGCT
>WLFI01000014.1 GCA_009703845.1 Actinomycetota bacterium | reverse complement strand
CCGGGCCGATTTCAACAACGCACTCGTTGCCGGTGAGTTTGGCAGCGGCAACAATTCGGCGAATGGTGTTTGGATCGGTGACAAAGTTTTGACCAAGTTTCTTGGTTGGCACAACGCCGAGCCGGTCGGCCAATTCACGAATGTCACTACCACCAAGCAACTCGACCACTAGAGCCCCTCGCTCCATGATCCATAGACGCGAACGGTGTTTTCGGTAAGTGCGGCGGCCATTTCGTTCTCGTCTAGCCCTCGAATCTCAGCCATTTTGCGAACCGTGATCGGAACCAGGTATGAGGCGTTGGGGCGGCCGCGAAAAGGCTCCGGGGTCAAAAACGGCGCATCGGTTTCAACCAGCAACAGCTCTTTCGGAGCCCACTCGACGCAATCACGCAGGTGTTGGTTGCGCTTGATGGTGATGTTGCCGGCAAAGCTCATGTACCAACCCTGATCAGCGCACTTTTTGGCAAAATCTAGGTCACCCGAATAGCAGTGCATCACAACCTTGTCTGGTGCACCAACCCGAAGCAAAGTTTCATAAACCTCGTCGTGCGCTTCACGGTCGTGAATCATCAAGGCGATGTTGTTTTCTTTGGCAATGCGAATGTGCTCTTCGAAAGATAGTTGCTGAAGGCCGAGCGAGTCGTCGCCCTCGGTTCGATAAAAGTCCAAACCGGTTTCGCCAATGGCTCGCACCCTGGGCTGTGCGGCGAGCAACTCGATTTCGGCGATTGCTGCGCGAAGAGCATCCTCGTTTTCATACAGCGGCGCTTCGTTCGGGTGCAGGGCGACAGCCGCCAGAACGCGAGGTTCGCGGGCCGCCAAATTCGCCGACCAAATTGAAGATTCGAGGGTCACGCCAACCTGAACGACGCCCAAAATGCCGGCGCTGTTGGCGAGTTCCAATTGCTCGGATGCGCTCAGCGGCTGCTCACCGTCGGCAAAATCGAAATGCGTGTGATTGTCATAGGTGCCAACTTCGAGTGGTTCAGGAAGCGGCGGGTAGCGAAGGTCGCGCGGATTGCTCTCACCCTTGTCTCGACGAGTGCGAAACGGAGCGTCTTCGCTCATTATTTGCCTTCGACGTCGGTTTCGATGCGTGGAAAGAGAATGTCGAGGTCGCCGACTTTTGCGCCAGCCGGCAGCTGACCCCAACGACCCGCGTCTGCTAGCGGCTGATCGGCGAGTTCGCCGAGTTTGCCTTCGGTGAGCGCGGCCCAAAGCTTTGCGGTGGCCTTCGGCATAACTGGGGCGAGGGCGATGCTGAGCACGCGAAGACCTTCGGCAGTTGTGTAAAGCACCGAAGCCAGGCGGTCGCGGTTGGCCTCGTCTTTGGCCAGAACCCAAGGCTCTGAAACGGTGATGTAGTTGTTGAGCTCGTCGACGAGAGTCCACACGCTGCCGATGGCGTCGTGAATGGCGATCTCTTCAATCGCGGCATCTGCCGTTGCAACGGCCTTTTCTGCCACTGCCTGAATCGCAAGGTCAACTTCGTTGTAGCCACCTGGCGCTGGAACTACGCCGTCAAAGTAACGCTTGATCATGGCCAGCACGCGAGAGGCAAGGTTGCCTAGTCCATTGGCTAGTTCGCTTTGGTAGCGAGCCGAAAGGTCTTCCCACGAGAACGAACCGTCAGAGCCGAACGCGATAGCCTTCATGAAGTAATAGCGGAAAGCGTCTGAACCGAACGTGTCGGTGATTTGTGAAGGCGCAATACCGGTGAGCTTCGACTTCGACATTTTTTCGCCGCCGACGAGCAACCAACCGTGACCGAACACCTGATCTGCCGGCTTTAGCCCTGCGGCCATCAGCATGGCTGGCCAGATAACGGCGTGAAAGCGCAGGATGTCTTTACCGACGACCTGAACCGATGCAGGCCACAGCGACTCGAACTTGGCTTCGTCTTCGCCATAGCCAATCGCGGTGATGTAGTTGAGCAGAGCGTCGAACCAAACGTAGGTGATGTGCGAGTCGTCCCAAGGAATGTCGATTCCCCAGTCGAACTTTTCTTTTGAGCGCGAAATCGAGAGGTCTTCGAGGCCTCGGCGAACAAAGGCTACAACCTCGTTGCGAGCAGACTCAGGCTGAATGAACTTGGGGTTCTGCTCATAGAAGTCGAGCAGCGGCTGAGTGAAATCGCTCAGCTTGAAAAAGTAGTTGGTTTCTTGCAGGCGCTCGACCGGGCGAGTGTGAATGGCACAGACATCCTGACCCGCGTATTCGCCTTCGCCCTCGATGAGGTCGGCTTCGGTTTTGTATTCTTCACAACCTACGCAGTAGTTGCCTTCGTATGAACCGCGGTAGATGAACCCGGTGTCATAGAGGTGCTGCAAGAACTTCTGAACGTTTTTCTCGTGGCGAGGCTCGGTGGTGCGAATGAAGTCTTGGTTGTCGATGTCAATGGTTTCAAGAAGTGGCAACCAGGCGTCGTGCACGAGTTGATCTGCCCAGGCCTTTGGAGTGCTGCCGTTGCCGACTGCGGTACGAAGAATCTTTTCACCGTGCTCATCGGTACCGGTTAGCAAGAACGAACCCTCACCGCGCTGACGGTGCCAGCGAGCCAACACGTCGGCCGCGACCTCGGTGTAGGCGTGACCGATGTGCGGAGCATCGTTCACATAAAAGATGGGGGTCGTTACGTAGAACGACTTACCGGCTTGGCTGGGCATTGTTCTAGTTTAAGGTCATTCGGCTGGGTTGGCTTATTTCTTGGCGTCGAGGCTCATTTGGTAGAGCACAGATTTGCTCACGCCGTTCAGTTCGGCGATTTCGGCAACCGCCTCTTTCATTCGAAGACCAGAGGCCTCGAGCTTGAGAACATCGGCAACCAGAGTTGAGACATCCTTGTTGGTCTTCACCGCTCCGGCCAAGACGAACACCATCTCGCCCTTCGGGTCGGTTTTCGCCCACTCGATCAGTTCGGCTAGCGTGCCACGTTCGGTGTGCTCAAACTTCTTGGTCAGTTCGCGCGAAACCGTAGCCTGGCGATCGGGGCCAAAAACCTGCGCCGCTGCTGCCAGAGTGTCGCCGATGCGATGAGGCGATTCGAAAAACACCATGGTGCGGGTCTCGCCGACCAGCGCCTCGAAAACACTCAGGCGTTCGGCGTCTTTTCGCGGGGCAAACCCCTCAAAAGTGAAGCGATCGGTGGCCAAGCCAGACACCGCGAGCGCTGCCAAAACAGCAGATGGCCCAGGCACGACCGTGATTTCGACCCCCGCAGCAACCGCAGCGCGCACAAGCGCAAAGCCCGGGTCGCTGACCGTTGGCATTCCAGCGTCTGACACCAACAGCACGTCGCTTTCGAGCGCGATGGCAACAATCTGGTCGGCGCGCTCTAGTTCGTTGTGCTCATGCAGGCTATAGAGCTTGGCCTTTAGTTTGACTCCGAGTAGCCCGGCCAGTTTGGTGAGGCTTCGAGTATCTTCGGCGGCAATGTGCTCGGCGGTGCTCAGGTGCTCGACCAGACGAGTCGAAGCATCGCCCAGGTTGCCGATTGGTGTGGCTGCAATGATTAGCACGCTCTATTGTCGCAAACTAGCATTGGCTTTGTGCCAGTTACTTCTAAAGCAAAGGCGGGGGCGTTGACGAAACTAATCGCGAGCCTGCGCCGAATTGCAGAAGGCTATGGAATCTGGCTAATCATGCTCTTGGCCGCGGCCTTGCGATTCATCAACCTCGGCTACCCGCGAAAACTGGTCTTCGACGAAACCTATTACGTCAAGGATGCTCTGACTCTGGGTTCACTCGGCTACGAGGGGTCTTGGCCAGCCGATCCAAACGGGCAATTCGAAGCCGGTAACACCAACATTTTCAGCTCCGATCCGGCTTATGTTGTGCATCCGCCGCTCGGTAAATGGATCATCTGGCTCGGCATCAAGGCCCTCGGTGCAGATAACTCGGTCGGCTGGCGCTATTCGGTCGCCATCTTGGGGCTAGCCTCGGTCTGGCTCATTTATCTGGTTGCCAAACGGCTATTTGAATCGAAACTTTGGGGCCAGGTGGCAGCGCTGCTGCTCGCCGTGGATGGACACGCCATTGTGCTCTCGAGAACCGGCCTGCTCGACGGAATCCTCGCATTTTTTGTGATTCTGGCCTTCTACTTTTTGCTACGTGACCGCGAACAACTCAGACTCAGGCTATTCGCACGCCCCTGGCTGATCGCCGCCGCGGTGAGCCTGGGGCTGGCCAGCGCAGTCAAATGGTCAGGGCTCTACTACCTGGCATTTTTCTGCGTCTACGTCGTTCTCTCAGACATTCTGATCGAGCGTCGCACCTACTACGCCGCCAACAGCGAGCCGTTCAACTGGGTTTCGCGCCTGTTTGTTCGCGGTGGTGCCACGGCCCTGATCACCCTGCCCGTGGCCTTCGTCACCTACCTATCCAGCTGGACCGGCTGGCTAGTGACCTCGGGCGGTTACTACCGAAACTTTGATGCGGCCGAGGTGAAACTGCCGGCGGCGTTTGAGTGGTTGCCTGCCCCGTTGCAGGCCCTTTGGCACTACCACCTGCAGGCCTACGGCTTTCACGTCAACCTCTCTACCCCGCATAACTACCAAGCCAACCCGTTCGGCTGGCTACTCATGCTTCGCCCAACATCGTTCTTCTACGAAGGCACGGCCTTTGGCGCGACCAACCCAACCACGGGGGCGCTGTGTCAAGATCCAAGCGGATGCTCGAGCGCAGTCACCGCGCTTGGCAACCCTGCCATCTGGTGGTTCGGGGTTTTTGCGTTGGTTGCGCTTGCCGTCTACTGGGTTCGAACTCGCAACCGAACATCCGGTCTGATTCTGCTCGGGCTCGGTGCCGGCTATTTGCCTTGGCTGACCCTCTTGAACCGCACCACGTTTCAGTTTTACTCGGTGGTTTTCTTGCCGTTCACGATTCTCGCGATTGTGTTTGTGCTTCGTAAATATCTGCACGAGACCGAAAACCGCGAGCGCGCGCAAAAGACGATTTTGGCCTACCTGGGTTTGGTTCTGGTCTTCAGTGCGTTCTTCTTGACCATCTGGCTGGGAATCGAAACTCCTTATTGGTGGTGGCGTCTGCACATGTGGATTCCTAGTTGGATCTAGCCACGCCGGTCGCCAACTAAGCCCGGCCGACGCCAAGGTAGGCTGGAATCATGGCCACCTACATGCAAGTTATTTCGCGCCCTGGCGTGTTACGAGTGGTCTCATCGCAACTTTTTGCGCGCTTTCCTTTTGGCCTCATGAGCCTTGCGTTTGTGCTGCACATTCAACAAAAATCTGGCTCTTACGCCCTAGCCGGGTTGGCCCTCGGGCTTGAAACAGCTGGCGTCGCGATATCTGGCCCGCTGCTTGGGCGATGGATGGGCGGATGGGGCGTTAGGCGCACGCTGCTTGTCTCGGCGAGCATCAGTGCTACGACTATTTTCATAATCGGTCTGGCTCCACTACCGGTTGAAGTTTTGGCTGTACTCTGCCTCGTCGTCGGTCTGTCTAGCCCGCCAATTCAATCGGCCGTGCGAACCATCTACCCAATGTTGGTTGAGCGCAAACAAATGGGCACGCTTTATGCCTTAGACGCCACCTTGCAAGAAGTCATTTGGATTTTTGGACCGGTCACGGCCACATTCATTGCCGCTTTTACAAATACGACCGTGGGAATCGTGGTCATGGGTGTCATTCAGATCACGGGCGCAATTTGGTTCTCATCGAACCGTGAGATTAGAAGCGTCGAAATTCCCAAATCAAAGCGCAGGTTGGGTGGGGTTCTTCGAAGCCGCGTTGTGGTTTCAAACGCCATCATCGGGGCCCTGCTCATCGGCTCATTCTCTGGCGTCGAAATTGGAACTGTTGCACTTTTCACAGACAAGGCAACGGCTGGCGTAATCGTTGGCGTTCTGTCGCTCGGCTCGCTGTTGGGCGGCTTTGTGCTCGGTCACCGAAGCAAAACCCGCTGGGCGCTATCAAGGTACTTGCTCGTCGTCTTTGCCGGCTTTGCGCTGGTGTTTATTTCTCCCGATTCGGCCGTCTGGGTGAGTGTGGCTTGGTTTATTGCCGGTTTGGGCATCGCACCAGCCTTGGGCTTGCTCGGAGCAATCATCGGTGCTTCGGTAAAAACCGAGGATGCCCCCGAAGCATACGGCTGGGTTGGCACCGGGCAAATGATTGGCTATGCGGGCGCTGCGGCACTGGCTGGCTTGGCCATCGACCTAATCGCTCCCGAAGCCGCTCTGCTCATTGCAGTGATCATGGGTGGCGGCGCTGCGATCGTCGCACTGTTTTCGGCGAAATTTACGCCGGTGATTTCAAACCACGATCCAGAGGAGCCCAAATAATGGCGATATTTGCTGTGACCTATGCCTATTCGGCGAGTGAAGTCGAGTTGGCCGAGATTCGTCCGACACACCGAGAGTTTTTGACGAAGCTACTCGAACAGCAGACACTTCTGGCTAGCGGGCCAATGGTTGACCGCCCCGGGGCGCTTCTAATCATGCGTGCCGAATCTGTAGAAGAGGTTGCCGAGCTGCTCGACCAAGACCCGTTCGATATTGCTGGCTTCATCGGCGAGCGCACCATTGCCGAATGGAACCCAATCTTCGGGCCATGGGGTGCCGCATGAGTTTTAGCGCTGAACAAAATCCTTTAATTCAACTGAACTCCGGGCAACTAGTTCCACAACTCGGGCTCGGGGTTTACAAAGTTGGCCAAGACATCGCGGTCGACCTGGTCAAGCTGGCCATTGACCTCGGTTACCGAAGGATCGACACCGCGGCGCTCTACGATAACGAGCAAGAGGTAGGGGCGGGCATCCGCGCTTCAAGCGTTGAACGTGAAGAGGTTTTTGTAACCACCAAGATTTGGAACGACCGACACGGATACGACAACGCACTTGAGGCAATCGACGAGTCTCTCGCGCGCCTGAACATCGGTTATGTCGACATGATGCTCATTCACTGGCCAAACCCCAAGCTGGGCAAGTTTGTCGAGACTTGGAAGGCGCTGGAACACGCTCTCGAAAGCGGCAAGGTGCGAGGCATCGGCGTCTCTAACTTTCACCCCGAACATCTTGAACCCCTGCTCGAGCAGGCAAAGGTTGTGCCGGCCATAAATCAGGTCGAACTGCATCCTGGTTTGAATCAGGCCGAGGTTAGGGCGTTCAACGCTAATCACGGCATTGCGACCGAGGCATGGTCACCGCTGGCTCGAGGCCAAAAGAATGACGCCGTTGCGATTCTCGAGGCGGCAAAGGCTCATGGCAAAACACCGGCTCAGGTTATTTTGCGCTGGCACATCCAGCTCGGCAATCTTGTGATTCCTAAGTCGTCAAACCCCGAGCGGTTGGCAGAGAATCTAGACGTTTTTGACTTCGAACTGACTTCGGCTGAGATGGCCGCTATCGATTTGCTCGAAGACGGTCAGCGCATCGGGCCTGACCCGCGAACCTTCTAGTTCTTCGCCGGCTTTTCGCGCGTCACCAGAAGACTGGCCACGGTGGTCACAATGAGCGTGACAATAATCACGGCAAGCGATAGTTCGGTAGAAATCTCTGGAATGAGCTCAACGTGCTCACCCCCGTTGATGAACGGCAGCTCGTTCTTGTGAAGTGCGTGGTTGACCAGCTTCACACCGATCCAAGCGAGGATGATCGACAGACCGACTCCGAGATACTTCAGTCGCTGCATCAAACCGCTCAGCAAGAAGTAGAGCTGTCGAAGCCCCAATAGGGCAAACGCGTTTGCGGTAAAGACGATGTAAGCCTCGTCGGTCAATCCGTAGACCGCCGGAATCGAGTCGAGAGCGAAGAGCACGTCGGTTGCGCCGATCGAAATCATTACGAGCATGAGAGGCGTTAGGTAGCGCTTGCCCTGCTGCACGATGGTTAGCTTTGTGCCGTGATATTCGTCAACAGTCGGAAAGAATCGCTTGACGAGTTCCATTAGTTTGCCGCCGGGGACTTTATCGTCGTGTGCTTTGCTGAAGGCCTCTTTGACCAGGCCATAAGCGGTGTAAATCAAGAAAGCGCCGAAAATGTAGAACACCCACGAGAAGGCGGCAATAGCTGCAGCACCAACTGCGATGAAGATTCCTCGAAGAATCAGAGCAACAACGATTCCGATCAGCAAAGCTTGGCTCTGCAGGGCTCGCGGCACGGCAAACGAGGTAAAGATGATCAAAAAGACGAACAGGTTATCTACCGACAAGCTCTTTTCGGTGATGAAACCAGCGAGATATTCGCCAGCAAACTGGCCGCCCCAGAAATGCCCCACCACAAAAGTGAAGGCAAGCGCCAGACCCATGTAAATCGAGCTCTGAATTGCAGACTCTTTGAACGTTGGCTCATGAGGATTGCGAATCTGATAAATCAAATCGAAAACAATCACTGCCACGAGAACGCCGATGGTCAAGAGCCAGACGTTTAGGTCAACATTCATCATTGAGGTCATAAAGTTACTCAACAACGAGCGGCTCGGAATAATCCACTCGTTGCAACATTTAGTAACAGTGACCCACAACCAGAACAGAGACAAACATGCGAGTGCTCATTTCAGGTGCAAGCGGCCTGATCGCAACCGAGCTCAAGGCCCAGCTCAAGGCACTAGGGCACGAACCGCTAAGTCTTGTGAGGCGCGACGCCAAAAGCGCAGACGAGGTCGAATGGAACCCTGCTAGTGGCTATCTGACTCCCGGAGTCATTGAGACAGTGGACGCCGTTGTGAACCTTGGTGGGGCAACCACAGGCAAGATTCCCTGGACCAAAAAATATAAGCAAGAACTTATCTCTTCGCGTCTCGATTCGACGCGCACGCTTGTCACCGCCATCAACTCCGCCTCAAAAAAGCCAAAGGTTTTGCTCAGCGGGTCGGCATCGGGTTTCTATGGTGAGCGCGGCGACGATACGGTCGACGAAACCGCCCCAAAGGGCAAGGGCTTCTTGAGCGATCTAGCAGCGCAATGGGAGGTCGAAGCAAGCAAAGCCCAGACTCGAGTTGTGCTGCTTCGCACCACCATGGTGATGTCGAAAAAACTTGGCGCACTTGGCAAACTCATGCCGCTCATCCGCTTGGGCATCGGCGGAGCGCTTGGCCCTGGCAAACAATGGTGGGCGTTCATCAGCGTTGTTGACGAGGCGCGAGCGATTATCCACCTCATGAACGACCAAAACGCCTCTGGCGCTTACAACATCACCGCTCCAGAACCCGCGACCTGTAAACAAATGGTGGATGCTCTGGCCAAGGCCGTTCGTCGCCCCGCACTCTTGCGTGTGCCAGCCTTTGCTATGCGTCTTCTAATCGGGGAAGCAGCCGACGAACTGCTGCTTTGCAGTCAGAAGATGACAGCAACTCGTTTGCAGAGCACGGGATTTAAGTTCGAGCATCCGACTCTTAAAAGTGCCGTTGATTACGTGGTTGAAAAGCCCTAGCTCGAGGCCTTGACAGGCTCGGCCGGCTGGTTCGATTCATCTCCAAGAGCTTTGATGAATCGGTATGAATAGATCGCAAGGGCTACCGAAATAGCGCCACCAACGATATATGGAGTGCGCAGGTCGATTTTCGCGAGCGCTCCCCCGATCATCGCCCCGATAGGCATGAGGCCCCAAACCAGGGTGCGACGGGTGCCGTGAATTCGGCCGAAGATTTCGTTGGGAATTAACGCATGGTAGAGGCTCATGAGCAGGATGTTCCAAAGTGAAACTCCAAAGCCACCGATGGCCATAGCGACCATGAGTGAAACAACCTCGGGTACAAAGCCCTGAACCAAACCGAAAATCGTCGTGATGGTGATTCCTGCAGCAAGCGCAGTTCCTCGACCAAATCGCTTCGAGATTTTCGCGGCGAAAAGTGCCCCGGCTACAGCTCCGATTCCACCCGAAAGTAAGACCGTACCGAAAGCTGCCTCTGGCACGCCAAGCTCTTCGACCAAAAACAGAGCCTGGGTCGCATTAGAAAGGGTGAAGCACATACCCAGCGCGGCGGTGGTTAAAACCAAACGCAACAATTTCTTGTCATTCAGTAGGTAGCTGATTCCAGCCTTCATCTCGGCAGTGAATGCGGGCCGTTGCTTTTTAGCTATAGAAGAAACCGCGATCATCTCTCTCGGAATCGCCGAAATCATCAACGCGGCCAAGAAGAAGCCGATCGAGTTAAACAAGAACGGCAATGCGG
>WLFI01000139.1 GCA_009703845.1 Actinomycetota bacterium | reverse complement strand
GTTTGAGGCAGCAACGCTCAAGAATTCGCTCTCGCGGTCGTCGGTAATGGTGGCAGCGCCAAGCCTGATGGTTGCGATGTAGGTTTTGTCTTCACCGACCAAAAAGGTCAGCAACTTGGTTGCGCTGTTCACGCCGATTACTAAAAGACCGGTGGCCATTGGGTCAAGTGTGCCTGCGTGGCCAATCTTGCGGGTGCCTACAATGCCTCGAAGTTTTGCAACCACATCGTGGCTGGTGAACCCCTCGGGCTTGTCAACCAGAAGAAGGCCGCTGGCAGTGGTCAAGATTTACTCTTCGTCGTCGGTTTTTGGTTCGCGGTAAGGGTTCTCTTCGCCGGCATACTTGGCTTCAGCAGCCAGACGCGCTACCTCGGCGTCACGTGCCTTTGCCTCTGCCAGAAGGGCAGCCAGGCTCGCCGCCGTGGCTGGAACCTCGTCGATGACAAACTCGAGAGTTGGTGTGACGCGAATCTGCAGGTGTCGACCAACTTCACCACGAATACGACCGGTGTTGCGAGCCATGATTTCGATGGTCGTGTTGACCTCATCGGTTGAACCGTAGACGGTGTAGAAGACCGTCGCATGCGCCAGATCGGGCGTGACTCGAACGTCGGTGATTGTCACCATGCCTAGATCTGGATTTTTGATAACCCGATCTAGCGACTCGGCGATAAGCACCTTAATTCGTTCAGCCAGCCTTCTGGCGCGTGCGACGTCTGCCATAACTAAACCCTTGGCTTCTCGCGCATCTCGAAGGTTTCGATAACGTCATCAATCTGGATGTCGTTGAAACCGGCGAGTCCGATACCACACTCGTAGTCGGTCTTGACTTCGGTTGCGTCATCCTTGAAGCGCTTGAGCGACTCGATTTTGACGTTGTCGACAATGACCGCACCTGCGCGAAGCACACGAGCAAGCGAGTTGCGCTTGATCGAACCGCTGCGAACGTATGAACCAGCAATGGTTCCGACCTTCGAAGACTTGAAGATGTCGCGAACTTCGGCGGTACCGAGCTGAACCTCTTCGTACTCTGGCTTGAGCATGCCCTTGAGAGCCTGCTCGATGTCGTCAAGAGCCGAGTAGATGACCGAGTAGTGACGAATGTCGACACCTTCACGGTCGGCGCGCTCTTTAGCCTTGTTGTCAGGACGAACGTTGAATCCGATGATGATTGCGTTGTCAACGGTTGCAAGGTTGACGTCAGACTCGGTAATGGCACCAACACCGCGGTGGATGATGCGCAACTGCACGCTGTCATCGACCTCGATCTTGAGCAAGGAGTCTTCGAGAGCCTCAACAGCACCAGATACGTCACCCTTGATGACCAAGTTGAGTGACTCAACCTTGCCCTCTTCGAGCGCCTTGGTGAAGTCTTCGAGGCTAACGCGCTTGCGAGTCTTAGCAAGCAGGGCGTTGCGGTCGGCGGCTTCACGCTTTTCGGCAATCTGGCGGGCCTGACGCTCGTCGTCGGTGACCACGAAGGTGTCACCGGCACGAGGCACAGACTGTAGACCAAGAACCTGAACCGGGCGAGATGGACCAGCTGACTGAACGGCGTTGCCGTCTTCGTCAAACATGGCTCGCACACGACCGTGAGCAGCACCCGCAACGATTGAGTCTCCAACCTCTAGGGTTCCAGACTGAATCAGAACGGTTGCAACCGAACCGCGGCCCTTATCTAGGTTTGCCTCGATGGCAACACCACGGGCATCCTTGTTCGGGTTTGCGCGCATGTCTAGTGCGGCGTCTGCAGTTAGCAGCACAGCGTCTAGCAATTCTGGAATACCCTTGCCAGTCAGTGCCGAAACGTCGACGAACATGACATCGCCACCGTATTCTTCAGCAACGAGGTTGAACTCGGTGAGCTGCTGGCGAATCTTGGCAGGGTTTGCGCCTTCTTTATCGGTCTTGTTCACGGCAACAACGATCGGAACTCCAGCCGACTGAGCGTGGTTCAACGCTTCGATCGTCTGAGGCATAACGCCGTCGTCGGCTGCAACAACCAGGATCGCAAGGTCGGTGACCTGAGCACCACGCGCACGCATGGCGGTGAACGCCTCGTGACCCGGGGTGTCGATGAAGGTGATTGCGCGGTCGACACCCTCGTGCTCAACGTGTACCTGGTAGGCACCGATGTGCTGGGTGATTCCACCGGCTTCGCCAGCGATGACGTTGGCGTTACGAATGGTGTCGAGCAAACGGGTCTTACCGTGGTCGACGTGACCCATAACTGTGACAACAGGTGGGCGAGCCTCGAGTTCATCCTCTTCGTCTTCGTAGTCGGCCGAGATGTCGAGACCGAAGCCTTCGAATAGCTCGCGCTCTTCGTCTTCTGGCGAAACAACTTCGATCTTGTAGCCGAGCTCAACACCGAGAATCTGGAAGGTGTCTTCGTCTAGCGATGCGGTTGCGGTAGCCATCTGACCAAGGTGGAACAGAACGGTGATTAGCTGACCTGCGTTGGCATCAATCTTGTCGGCAAAATCTTGGATGCTCGCACCGCGGCGCAGGCGAATGACGGTATTGCCGTCACCACGTGGAACTACCGCTCCACCTAGGCTCGGCGCAGTTCTTTGTTCGAATTCCTCGCGTTTTGCGCGCTTGGATTTGCGGGCCTTTGAGTTTCCGCGCGGGCCACCCTTACCGAATGCACCCGAGGTTCCACCACCGACACCGCGACCGCGACCGGCACCTGGGCCACCGCCTGGACGAGGTGCACTGAAACCAGTGCCTGCTCCGGCACCTGCACCAGCGCCGCCACCGAAGCCTGGGCGTTGACCGCCAAAGCCAGCGCCCGCTGGGCGACCAGCGCCACCTGGGCCACCTGGGCGACCAGGGCCACCGGCACCAGCCGGACGACCTGCGCCACCTGGGCCACCAGGACGACCAGGGCCACCGGCACCAGCCGGACGACCAGCACCAGCTGGGCGAGGAGCGCCTGGGCGACCCATGCCCTGCGATGAAGAGAATGGGTTGTTACCTGGGCGTGCAACCGGGCGTGGAATGCCCATGCCCTGGGCTGAAGCGAATGGGTTGTTACCCGGGCGTGGAATGCCCGAGGTTGACGACGGAGCGGCTGGAGCGGTGGGTGCTGACGGCGCGCCACCTTCTGGCTTGGTGTCTTTTTTGACTTCGGCTGCAGGTGCGTCAGCAGTCGGTGCTGCTGGCTCAGCCTTGGCATCTGCCGGGGCAACCGGTGCCTCAACCTTTTCTGCTACTGGCTTTGCAGGAGCAGCCTTCGGTTCTTCCTTCGGCTTGGCGTTCGGAAACGCGTCGCGAAGTTTCTTTGCAACCGGTGGGGCAATTGTTGATGAACCACTCTTGACGTACTCGCCAAGTTGTTCCAGTTTGGCCAAAGCATCCTTGGTATCGATACCAAGCTCTTTGGCGATGTCATAAACGCGAAGCGCCATTAATTTCCTCTGTTCGGGGGCCTACCCCGAGCAGGGCAGGCCGTTAAAGCTGTTGGGCTCTCATTTCGAGCTACTCATTTGTTGCCAACATCGTTTCTGCCTG
>WLFI01000138.1 GCA_009703845.1 Actinomycetota bacterium | reverse complement strand
TTGGCTGCCCGCCGCGCCGCCCGAGAGCCACTGCAGCACCTAACCGGCGTCGCGCACTTTCGCAACATCACCCTCGAAGTTGGCAAAGGCGTTTTCGTGCCTCGCCCAGAAACCGAGTGGGTCACCGGACTAGCCATCGACGCAGTCAAGGCCTGTGCCACTGCCGAGCCGATCGTGTTCGACCTTTGTGCCGGTTCAGGTGCCATCGGCCTAGCCATCGCCACCGAGATTCCCAACGCGCAGGTTATCGGCGTTGAAAAATCAGCGGATGCCTTCGGCTACACCAGCCGCAACTACGCCAAGCTTGCTCCGACCAACGGCCGCGCCATTCTCGCCGACGTTGCCGATACTCCAAACGATCTCGACGGCAAGGTTGACGTTGTGATTAGCAACCCGCCGTACATCCCAGCTCAAATGGTGCCGATCTACCCTGAGGTAGCACTTCACGACCCAGGGCTGGCGCTCTATGGGGGAGAAGACGGGCTTGAAGTGGTTCGCGTGGTTGCCGATGTCGCCTCTCGCTTGCTTCACTCGGGCGGAACCCTAATCATTGAGCACGCCGACATGCAGGGCGAAGCGGTTCGCCATTTACTATTAGAGAAGGGTTGGACACAAGTGCGAACGCACCAAGATTTCAACTCGAGAGATCGCTCGGTTTCGGCAGTTCGAAGCCACTAGAGACACGAAAGGCAGCCATGGAACGCATTTATGACTGCTCGGTAGATACCGACCTTCTCACCGGCATGCGCTTGGCTAAAGCCTCACTCGGTCGCCACGAACTCGTTGTGCTTCCAACCGACACCGTATATGGCATCGGTTGCGACGCATTCTCGGCCAAGGGCGTTGCCGCACTGCTTGCCGCCAAGGGTCGAGGTCGCCAGTCGCCACCGCCTGTTCTGATTCCAAACATCGCCACCATGCGTGCGCTCGCCGAAGTCGTTCCAGACGCCGCTCTCGCCCTTGCCAACACCTTCTGGCCTGGCGCGCTAACCATGATTCTTCGCTCACAGCCCTCGCTCACCTGGGATCTAGGCGAGACCAAAGGCACCGTCGCCCTGCGCATGCCAGATCACAAGATCGCTCTAGCTCTGCTCGAAGAGGTTGGCCCGCTCGCGGTGTCTAGCGCGAACCTCACCGGTGAACCGGCCGCCGTTACCTGCGCCCAGGCCGAAGGCTATTTGGGTAAGAGCGTGAAGGTTTACTTGGATGGTGGGCCAAGCCCGAAGGGTGAAGCGTCGACCATCGTTGACCTAACCGACCTTCGCTACGAAACCGACGCTAAGGGCAACCAGGTCGAGGTGGGCAAGATTCGAATCGTTCGCAAGGGTGCACTTTCAACCGCAAAGATTCGCTCTGTGGTTGGCGACCTTCTCGAGAGTGACGCCAGCTAGGTGCGCGCCTATTTTCTGATGTTCTTGGTCGCCGCCGTGGTGACCTACCTCGCCACCCACGTGGTGCGACGGGTTGCTGCAAAACGCAACCTTCACCTTGAAATTCGCGAACGCGATGTGCACAAAGTGCCTACCCCTCGTCTCGGCGGGCTGGCGATGTATGCGGGCTTCATGGTCACCATGCTGGTGGCCTGGCCGCTCGGCTGGTTCTCGACCGTCTTTGCTAACCCGGGTCAAGTATTCGCTATCGTCGGGGCAATCACGCTGATGACGGCGGTTGGAGTGCTAGACGACCTGTTCGACCTCGACTGGACACTCAAGCTGGCCGCCCAGTTCATCGTGGCCGGTCTCATCGCCTGGCAGGGCGTGCAAATCGTTTCACTACCAATTTCGGGTCTAACCATTGGCTCTTTCGGCATCAGCCTCATCGCCACCGTTTTTGTAACCGTGCTCATCATGAACGCCGTGAATTTCATCGATGGGCTCGACGGACTCGTAGCAGGTGTGGTCTTCATCGGAACATCCGTGTTCTTTGCCTACAGCTACTTGCTCGCTCAACAAACCTCGCCAACCAACTACTTCAGCCTCGCTGGTTTGATCTCGGCGATCGTGCTTGGCATGTGCGCCGGCTTTTTGCCACACAACTGGCACAAGGCCAAAATCTTTATGGGCGACAGCGGTGCTTATCAACTTGGTCTGTTGATGTCGATTTCGGCACTAACCGTTACCGGCCAGGTTGACCCAGGCACGGTTACCCGCAACGACCTGATCCCAGCTCTGATTCCGCTGATTCTGCCGCTGAGCATCCTCGTCTTGCCCCTGCTCGACTTCTCGCTCGCCGTGGTTCGCCGCCTTCGCGCTGGCAAATCGCCGTTCTCGGCCGACCGCAAGCACCTGCACCACAGGCTGCAAGACTTCGGCCACAGCCACCTCGGTTCGGTTCTGGTGTTCTATTTCTGGACAGCGCTGGTTTCGATTACCTGCCTACTGTTCTTCTGGTTGCCGAGTATTCAGGTTCTGCTCTGGTTCTCACTCGGCTTGTTAGCCACCAGCCTTTACACCTTCTGGCCGGGTATCGCTCGGCGTCAACAAAAGAAAGCTGCCGATGTCTAAGCCAAACAATCGACCTACAAACATCAATCAACTTTTCAAGCAGGTGCTGCTGCAGGGCACACTGCTCGGCGCAGCTATCGCCACCTTCGGCGTCTCGGTTGGCTTTATCGTGGCGGGTGAGCCTGGCTCGGCTAGTGCACTAATTGGCGCAGCCATCGCGATAGTTTTCAACGGGATGACCGCACTTAGCGTTTGGATCGGTGGCAAGTTGCCGCTCGGTGGTTTTTACGGTGTCGTGCTCGGCGGCTGGATTGTCAAAATCGTGTTGTTCATTGTTGTCATCGGCTTGCTTCGCGGTGCCGAGTTCATTCACGGACCAACGCTATTTTTCACCCTGGTCGCCTCGATTCTCGGTGGCCTAACCATCGACGCTCTAGCAGTTCTTCGAGCCCGTGTTCCGACCTTCGACGAGTAACTTTTCGACCTGTCGATGAGTCGGGTTCAAAGCCTGAAAAAAAGTTCTCGAAATCGGCTAAGTCTGGCTTTTTTACGGGATTTTTTTGAAATCTTTGCTGTTAGACTTTAGTAATCACCCAGCGAGTTTTCGGGTGAACCACACTGTAAATCGCCGCAAGGGTGAACCTTGCCCCGAAACAGGAGTTGCAAGCTGCTTACTAACGCCTTGAGCCTGCTCATTACGGCTTCGTCATCCGAAGAGTCTGACGGCGGCTTTCACGCTCCTTCAATCGACGAGTTCTATCCAGAAATCATCGCGTTTGCAGACACCCCATTTGCTCTGAACCGCATCATGCTCATCCGCTTGATTGTGGTCACCGTGCTGGTCGTTCTCTTCTCGATCTTGGTTAGCCGATTCAAGAAGGCTCAAGCCACCCAAAACTTTGTGCCAAGTCGTTTTCAGTTGCTGGGCGAAATTGCTCTCAACTTCGTGCGAACCAACATCGCTCACGAGCAGCTAGGCAAAAAAGACGGCGACCGCTTCTTACCGCTTCTTACCACCATCTTCTTTACCGTGCTCGGAATGAACATCACGGGCATCATCCCCGGGTTCAACAT
>WLFI01000137.1 GCA_009703845.1 Actinomycetota bacterium | reverse complement strand
CTCGACAAAGAAGAGCAGCGGGCGGTTCGCAAGCGCTCGATGAGTCTGCTGGGGTCGATCATTCGCCCGGTTCGAAACCGTCTCTGGGGCAGCTTATTTCTGGTAATCGGTGCGCAGGGTCTGCGTGTTTCGATGCCGTTCTTGATGGCAGTGGCGATCGACACCGCGCTACCGGCCGCCGTCAAGGGCGACCTGAACCCGCTTTGGAGCATCAGCGGTGCTTATCTGGCCGCAGCCGTGGTTTCGTCGGCGTTGATTGCATTCTTCGTGCGCTACGCCGCGCGAATCAACCAAGACATTATGTTTGCGCTGCGCGGTCGCCTGTTTAGGCACACGCAGAAGCTGAGCGTTCAGTTTCACGAAACCTACACCTCGGGTCGCGTAATCTCGCGACAGACCAACGACCTCGACTCGATCATGGAGCTGCTCAACTCGGGCGGTAACGAAATGATCGCCGGCCTGCTTTACATGATCTTTGCGGCCATTGCACTGATCTTGCTGGATGCTCCATCGTTCGCCATCATGGTGATTTCGTTCATCCCGCTCTGGTTCTTGACCCGCTGGTTCCAGAAGATGACCCGCCTCAACTACCGCAAGACTCGCGTGGCTTCGGCCAAGCAGATCGTGCACTTTGTCGAGACCATGACCGGTATTCGTGCGGTCAAGGCTTTCCGCAAGGAGCGCGCCAACGAAGAGAAGTTCGGCGAACTGGTCGAAGACTACCGAAGCGTCAACGCCAAGGTAATTCAGCTGTTCGGTATCTATGACCCGGGTCTGATTCTTATCGGCCAGGTGACCACCGCGTTCATTCTGCTTTACGGCGGATTGCGCGTGATGGAAGGAACCTTGGGCGTCGGCGTCATGATGGCTGCAATGCTATATGCACGTCGCTTCTATGACCCAATGGAGCAGTTGGCGATGTTCTACAACTCATTCCAGTCGGCAAACTCTGGCCTAGAGAAGATCTCGGGTGTGCTTCAAGAAGAGCCTTCGGTCGCCGACCCAGCCGAGCCGGTTGAAATCAAAGATTCAAAGGGACACATCGAATTCGAGGGCGTTCGCTTCTCATATGGCGACGGCAAAGAGGTTTTGCACGAGTTCAGTCTCGACATTCCTGCCGGTCAAACCATCGCTCTGGTGGGCACCACCGGTGCGGGCAAGTCGACGTTGGCCAAACTGGTGTCGCGGTTCTATGACCCGACCACGGGCATCGTGCGCCTTGACGGTGTGAACCTGCGCGACATCCGTGATGAAGACCTGCGCAACGCAATCGTGATGGTGACCCAAGAGGCCTACCTGTTCTCGGGAAGCGTCGCAGACAACATTGCCCTTGGCAAGCCAGATGCAACCATCGAAGAGATTCGCGACGCCGCTCGTGCGGTTGGTGCCGACGAGTTCATCATGGCCCTGCCAGATGGCTACGACACCGACGTGAACAAGCGTGGAGGTCGTGTGAGTGCCGGTCAGCGTCAGCTGATTTCGTTCGCGCGTGCCTTCATCGCCTCGCCCCGCGTGCTGATTCTCGATGAGGCAACCGCATCGCTCGACATTCCGAGCGAGCGTTTAGTGCAGCACGGTCTAAAGACCCTGCTCGCCGGCCGCACCGCGATCATCATTGCTCACCGCCTATCGACCGTCTCAATCGCCGACCGTGTTTTGGTTATGGAACACGGACGCATCATCGAAGACGACACCCCGGCCAAGCTAATCGCTGGCACCGGCAAGTTCGCCAAGATGCACAAGGCCTGGCGCGACTCGCTGGTTTAGTTTTACGGCAGCTTGTGGCTGGTGGTCAGTGCGATTCCGAGCATGGCCGGAATGGTGACCACTGCCTTGCCGCGGGAATCGACAACAACCTTGGTGCCGAGGCACTTGGTGCTTGAGACAACCGCACCGCGACCGCCGGTGAGCAGGTCACAGTAGGTGCCGGCTGGCAGGTTGGTCAGAATGCCCATTTTGCGAGCCCTCTGGGTCGAGTTCATCGCAATGAAGGTGTTCGCACCGCGGTTGAACTTGAGAATCTTGGCACCGTCGGCGTGCTTGGTGTAGCCAACCTTGGTCTCTGGTGCCGAGCCGGCAACATCGCGCCAGGCGATCATGCCGCTGGTTGAGCGCCAACGCTGAATGCAGTTGTAGAGGCCTTCACGGGTGATCGAAACCGGCTTGGTCGAGCTGGCACACTTTGCCTGCACCACCTTTTGGGTGTTCGGGTCGGTGTTTGGGCCTAGGCCTTCGTCGCTAAAGCTGTATCCGCTGTAAATCTGCGGAATGCCGAACTTGGCGGCCAGCATGAACACGTGAGCCAGCTGGTACTTCTGGGTTTCCCAGTAGGCGAGCGACGATGGGCCGTGGTGTTCGGTGTCGTGGTTGCTCACCATGGTGATGGTTTTGTTGCTGGCGTTGAAGCCAACCGTCCAGAAGTCAGACTTAGCGAATGCAAGTGAGCCCTGGTTCAGACCGCTAACCAGGATGTTCGGCATGTCCCATGCCCATGCATAACCGAATTCGGTGAAAGGTTCGTTCTGGCCATTGCCGCCGATTACCTCAGACATGATGATCGGCTGGCGACCATTAATTGGGTCGAGCAGGTCGACTACCGCCTTTAGGTCGGCTGCGCCGAAGTGCTTGGCGGCATCCACTCTAAAACCGGCAACGCCGAGGCTGATCAGGTCGTTTAGATAAGCCGCAATCTTGGCGCGCACGGCGGGCTTTTCGGTGGCGAGGTCTGGCAGACCGCCGAGCATACAGCTGGTGGTTTCCCAAAGGTCGTCATAGGCCGAGATGTTCTCGTCGCAGTAGCGGTCTTCGCTAGGGTCAATGGTTGCGTGAAAATCACTTTCGCCAAACAGCCCAGGGTAGTCATATTTCGAGAACTCGGTGCCGTCCCAGCCAACACCAGAAGAGTTGGCCATGTGGTTGATTACAGCGTCGGCGATGATCATCACGCCGGCTTCGTTGCAGGCCTGGGTCATCGCGGCGAATTCGGCGCGGGTGCCGAGGCGTGACTCGATCTTGTAGCTAACCGGCTGGTAGTGAATCCACCACTGCTCGCCACGAATGTGCTCTTGCGGTGGCGAAATCTGCACCCAGTCGATACCGTTTGGTCCGAGGTGGTTGGTGCACTCGTCTTTGATCGAGTTCCACGAGTACATGAACATCTGAATGCCCACGGTGCTCTCGTCGATTACCTTGTTTGGCACGCTTGAGACACCTGCTACAGCCGGTGAAATTGAAACGCCAGAAACTAGCAAAACGATGGCAGAAATGAGCGCGGATGCACGGCGAAACAGTCGAGTTTTCATAACAAAAGTCTAAACGCCCCGAGGCGGTAGGCTATTGGCTGGGGCTAACCGTAAGCCTTTTCACATGTAACGAATGGATACCAAGTTGTCGAAAATCAAGGTTGTTGGCAAGGTCGTCGAACTCGACGGCGACGAGATGACGCGCATCATCTGGCAGAACATCAAAGATTCGCTAATTCTCCCTTTTCTAGACGTAGACCTTGAGTACTACGACCT
>WLFI01000136.1 GCA_009703845.1 Actinomycetota bacterium | reverse complement strand
GCCGAGCGCTTCTTGCTCTCATGGGGTCAGATCTGGCGTGGCAAGAGCCGCGAGGCAATCGCGATTCAGCGCCTAGCCACCGACCCTCACTCACCTAGCGAGTTCCGCTGCAACCAAATCGCCAAGAACTTCGATGTGTTCCACGACACATACGAAACCAAGCCTGGCGATGCGATGTGGCTAGAACCCGAGCAGCGCGTAAGCATCTGGTAAATGAAACTTTGGCTTCGCCTCGTGTGGGCGCTACTTTCGTGGCGCTCGCGCGGGCCGCTGCAACTGCATCAGGTTGGCAAGCGGAACTTTAGGGTTTGGCCGAGCGACCTCGACATTTTCAACCACATGAACAACGGCGTCTATTTGACGCTGCTCGACCTCGGCCGCTTCGACACCCTCAAGCGTTCTGACGCCTGGGCGAAAGCCAAACGTGCCAAGCTGCATCCGGTTGTTGTTGGTGAGACCGTCACGTTTAGAAAATCGCTCGCTCCGTGGCAGGCCTTTTCGATCGAAACCGCCCTGCTCGGATGGAACGACATGGCGTTTTTCATTCAGCAGCGTTTTGTCGTGGCCGGCGAGATTCACGCCGAGGCAGTGGTCAAGATTCGTTTCTTGAAATCACCGCGAGGCATTCCGACTTCTGAAGAGGTAATCGAGGCACTAGGTGGCTGGAATGCCCCGCTGCCTAAGTTGCCGAAGTGGGTTACCGACTGGGATGCCGCCGTGGCGCTGCCAAAGGGACGCGAGGCCGCACCTAGCGTGTGGCCAGGGCGCGAATAACAAAACTTAGAACGCGCATCCGCCTCGAATTACAAGAATTACTCGCCCTCGACCTTGGCGAAGTAGTTGATGAGCCCATCGGTGCCGGCAAGCCCTCCGTCGCGAAGCACGAACAGCGCCTCGAGGTTCGGCACACGATTTAGTCTGGCGACGGCATCCACGCCTTCGGCAAACGCCGCGGTCGCCCACACATCTGCCTTGATCAAATCTTCGGCAATCACGGTGACCTGAATCAGCTCGTTCTCGGCGAACTCATAAGAGCGCGGGTTCCAAATGTGCAGGCCGCGCTCGGCGGTGCCAGAGGTTGCCACGGCGCGCATCGGTGAATTGAAAAGATCGAAAACGGTGAGGATGCCCGCCTCGGGGCTCGCAATGGTGATCGGTTTCGAGATACCAACCTTCCAGCTGCGTTCGCCGGTTACTCCATCGGAAAGCCACACGTCGCCACCGGCGTTGACGGCGAAGTCGGTGACCCCCGCGGCAAGTAGCCGGCGGGCCGCTTCGGTCGCGGCCCAGGTTTTGACCAAACCGCTCGGGTCGAAAGTGCGGTCGGGAGTGAATGCGTTGAACCAGCCGTCGGTTTCGGCAGACCATGCCTCGCACGCGTTCCAGATTTCGTCGACAATCGGGTCGAGTGCGGCCACGTTGGTCTCACCACGAGCCAGGCGACTGAGCGGCGACTCTGGTTTGTAGAGGCTGAACATTTCGTCGGCAGAGTGCAGAAAGGCGCAGGCCCCAGTCAGAGCATCCGCGTGGTCTTGCTCGTTCAGCGGCGTGCGGCCGGCGAAGCGAAAGACCGTGCCCATGCACGACTCGTGGTGGTCGAAGGTGCGCTGCTCGATTTGGTTCACCTAAGAGAGTTTAGAGATAGCCGACTCGAGCGCGGTCTTGAATGCGTCGGTTGTGTAGGTAGCACCGCTCAGGTTGGCAAAGTTCGTGCCCTGAGCGTCGACGGCCGCCTTCTGCAGAGGCGCAAAGGCCTGGTCTCGACCCGCGGTGGCACCCGATTGAATCAGGTTCACGGCGGCAAGCTTGCCACCCTGGCGCACAACCTCGAGTTGAACGGTGCCGTAGGCATAAGGCACGGCGTCACCGGTCACCGTTTGGTCGGGCTTGCCCGTTGGCACGGTAACCCCGGGGATGTTCGAGCCGCCAGTTAGCCAGAGATCAAGGCCAATGGCCCCGGCGATAGAAAGCAGGGCGATGGTTGCCGTTGAGGCGACCCATTTTTTGCGCGTTGGAATGCGTTCGGTCGTGTACGGCATGGTTTAGAACTGAGCTAGCGCTGCGTCGAGCGACTGCTTGTATGCGTCGGTTGTGTAGGTTGCGCCGCTGATGTTGCCAAAGCTAGAGCCCTGGGCATCCACGGTGTACTGAACCAAGAAATCAAAGGCCTGGCTGCGGCCACCGGTTGCGCCGGCCTGCAGCAGGTTGACGGCGGTAATTTTGCCGTCGGTCTTGGTGACGGAAACCTGAATGGTTCCGAAGCGGTAGCGAATCGAGGTGCCGGTCTTGGTTACCTCGACCGGGGTGGTCGTGCCTGTGTTTGAACCCGATCCGGTCGAACCCGTGTTGCCCGTTCCTGATCCGGTTGAGCCTGAACCCGTTGAGCCTGATCCCGAACCTGAGCCTGAACCCGTAGAACCCGACCCGCCGCTCGGCTCTGCCGGTGTGGTCGGCTTAGCTGCCGGCTGGTTTGGTGTGTCGGGTTTAGCAGGCGTAACCGGAGTAGCAGGAGTTTGACCCGGCTCGGTTGGTGTGCTCGGACTTGCGTTTGGCTGACCAGTTGCTTGGTTCGGGTTTTGTGCCTGTGCGATTGCGTCGGCGTTGGCGAAAGCAGCGGGCGCCTCGAGGCCGAACTTGTATGAAGCGGCGATCAAGCCGATCGAAGCGATGCTGATTATTGCTTTGGTTGTCTGTCTCACCAGGCAAACTCCTCTGCGTGAATGTTCTCGGCTGGAGTGCCAACTCGGCGCAACGCCTTTTCAACGGCTCGAGTCCAAGCGGCTGGGCCACAGATGAAGACATCTGAGCCGGCAACATCTGGCACTAGTTCGAGCAAACGTTGGTGGTCTGGTCGAGCGTCGCCAGCGGGCATCCACGCTGCGCCTTCGCCTCGTGAACCGGCCAAAACGTGCAGACCAAAACCTCGAAGGTCACACACGGTTCGCAGCTCTTCGAGCAGTGCGGCATCGTCTTCGGTGCGGGTGCGATAAATCACTTGGATGTCGCCGGCCTTCGCCGCCATCGACTCGGCAAGTGCGCGAATCGGTGGAACACCGATGCCGGCCGCGATGAGCGTTACCTTCGGCTTGCTTCGACGCTCTTCGGTGAAGACACCGTAAGGGCCTTCGAGAATCACGCGAGTGCCCTTGCGCAGGTATGGCATGAGCGAGGTGTCGTCACCGCGGTTGCCGATGCTAAAGCGCACGTAGCGCGAGTTCGGTGCTGCCGAGATCGAGAAAGGGTGAGGTCTAAACCACTGGCTGGCGGTCATGATGCGAAGCAGATAGAACTGCCCGGCCTTGCCGCCGAGTTCTTCGATGCGCTTGCCGTTGACGTAAACGCTCACGGTGTCTGAAGATTCGCGAACCACGCGGTCGACGCGCAGGTTGTGGCGCAGAGACTTCACCACCGGGCTAAGAATTCGGTACCAAACCAGGTTGACCGCGACAAACACGTAAAGCGCAATCCAGAAGGTTTGCTGAATTGGCTTGCCAGCAATGTCGCTACCGGTCGAAAACTGGTGAGGAATCGCAAGCATCACG
>WLFI01000135.1 GCA_009703845.1 Actinomycetota bacterium | reverse complement strand
GAGGTCATCGCCGACTCTGTAGAAACCGTGATGCAGGCCGAGCGTCTCGACGGTTCTGTGCTACTAGCAGGCTGCGACAAGTCACTGCCAGGCATGCTTATGGCCGCCGCACGCCTCGATCTAGCATCCGTGTTCTTGTATGCCGGTTCGATTGCGCCGGGCTGGGTCAAGCTAACCGACGGAACCGAAAAAGAAGTCACCATCATTGACGCGTTCGAAGCAGTCGGTGCCTGCAAGGCCGGCAAGATGTCGCTCGAAGATCTCGACCGCATCGAACGAGCCATTTGCCCAGGCGAAGGTGCCTGTGGTGGCATGTACACCGCAAACACCATGGCTTCGGCTGCAGAGGCTCTCGGCATGAGCTTGCCAGGTTCGGCTTCGCCGCCCTCGGCAGACCGCCGTCGCGACGCGTGGGCTCACCGTTCGGGTGAAGCGGTTGTAAACCTAATCGACAAGGGCATCACCGCTCGAATGATTTTGACCAAGAAGGCTTTCGAAAACGCCATCGCCGTCACCATGGCATTCGGTGGCTCGACCAATGCGGTTCTTCACCTTCTTGCCATTGCGCGCGAGGCCGAAGTTGACCTAGTGCTTGACGATTTCAACCGCATTGCAGACAAGGTGCCTCACCTTGGTGACCTCAAGCCATTTGGTCGCTATGTGATGAATGACGTTGACCGAGTTGGCGGTGTTCCGGTTCTCATGAAGGCGCTGCTCGATGCAGGACTAATTCACGGCGATGCGCTAACCGTCACCGGCAAAACCGTGGCCGAGAACCTTGAGGGTATCAACCCACCAGACCCAGATGGCAAGATCATCCGTGCTCTAAACAACCCTATTCACAAGACTGGTGGCATCAACGTGCTCAAGGGCTCGATGGCTCCAGACGGTGCCGTTGTGAAGACTGCCGGATTCGATCTCGAAGAGTTCACCGGCCCAGCACGCGTGTTCGACCGCGAGGCGGCGGCCATGCAGGCTCTGACCGACGGCGAGATTAAGGCAGGCGATGTGGTTGTCATTCGCTACGAGGGCCCTAAGGGTGGCCCGGGTATGCGCGAGATGCTTGCCATCACGAGCGCCATTAAGGGTGCGGGTTTGGGCAAGGATGTTCTACTATTGACTGACGGACGATTCTCAGGCGGCACAACCGGCCTGTGCATCGGCCACATTGCACCAGAAGCCACCGAAGGTGGGCCAATTGCTCTGGTGCGCGATGGAGACTTGATTCGAGTTGACATCGCAGCTCGTTCGCTCGAACTACTCGTTGAGCCAGAAGAGTTGGAAACCCGAAAAGCAGAATGGGTTCCTCTACCACCGCGTTACACGCGCGGAGTACTCGCCAAATTCACCAAGCTTGTGCACTCAGCATCTGAGGGTGCCTACTGCGGCTAATTTGTCTCAACTTAGTGTCGAAAGACATGCAAACGAGGAAGTAACCAAATGTCTAATGAGGTTCTAACCGGAGCTCAGGCTGTTATTCGCAGCCTAGAACTTCTCGGTGTTGATACCGTCTTTGGTCTGCCGGGTGGCGCGATTTTGCCAACCTACGACCCACTGATGGATTCCAAAATAATTCGCCACATCCTGGTTCGTCACGAACAGGGTGCTGGTCACGCAGCCGAAGGTTATGCTTCGTCGAGCGGCAAGCTTGGTGTTTGCATCGCCACGTCAGGCCCGGGAGCAACCAACCTGGTAACTGCAATAGCGGATGCTCACATGGACTCTGTTCCGCTCTTGGCCATCACCGGCCAGGTGGGTTCGCACCTAATCGGCACCGACGCTTTCCAAGAAGCCGACATCGTGGGCATCACGATGCCGATCACCAAGCACTCGTTCTTGGTCAGTGACCCAGCCGACGTGCCTGGCGCAATCGCAGCAGCGGTTTTGATTGCAACCACCGGTCGCCCTGGCCCGGTCTTGGTCGACATCACCAAAGACGCTCAGGTAAAGAGCGCAGAATTTGTCTGGCCACCAAAGATTGACCTGCCTGGCTACAAGCCGGTAACCAAGCCTCACGGTAAGCAGATTCAGGCCGCAGCAAACCTGATCAAAGAGTCAAAGAAACCGATTCTTTATGTTGGTGGCGGTGTGATTCGCGCTGGTGCTCACAAAGAGCTGCTAAAGCTGGCTGAACTAATCGGCGCACCGGTGACCACAACTCTGATGGCTCGTGGCGCTTTTCCAGACTCACACGACCAGCACCTAGGCATGCCGGGCATGCACGGAACCGTTCCTGCGGTTACCGCGCTGCAAAAAGCAGACCTGCTAATCACCCTCGGTGCTCGCTTCGACGACCGCGTGACGGGTGACGTAAAGTCGTTCGCTCCAAACGCCAAGGTCATTCACGTTGACATCGACCCAGCCGAAATTGGCAAGATTCGATTTGCCGATGTTCCAATCGTGGGCGATGCCAAAGAGGTAATCACCGAACTTACCGATGAACTGACCAACAGCCTCAAGGGTAAAAAGCCAGAGATCGGCGAGTGGTGGAAATTCTTGAACGGCCTTCTTGAGCGTTATCCACTCGGATTCACCGAGCCTGAAGACGGCAAGCTTTCGCCACAGTACGTTATTCAGCGCATCGGCGAACTCAGCGGGCCAGAGGCGGTCTACGCTGCCGGTGTTGGCCAGCACCAGATGTGGTCGGCTCAGTTCATCAAATACGAGCGCCCAAACTCCTGGCTCAATTCAGGCGGTGCCGGAACCATGGGTTACTCGGTTCCTGCAGCCATGGGTGCAAAAGTCGCTCAACCAGATCGACTCGTTTGGGCAATCGACGGAGACGGCTGTTTCCAGATGACCAACCAAGAGCTGGCTACCTGCACGATCAACAACATTCCGATCAAGGTTGCCATCATCAACAACTCTTCGCTCGGTATGGTTCGCCAGTGGCAGACCCTTTTCTACAACAAGCGCTATTCACACACCGATTTGAACACCGGAACCGACACCATCATGGTTCCAGATTTCGTCAAGTTGGCTGAGGCTTACGGATGCCTCGGCATTCGTGTTGAAAAAGAAGAAGAGATTGATGCAGCCATCAAGCTCGCCATCGAAACCAACGACCGCCCGGTCGTAATCGACTTCATCGTCGGTCGCGATGCGATGGTTTGGCCAATGGTTGCTGCTGGCCTTTCGAACGACGAGGTTCAGTACGCTCGCGATGCTGCCCCGGTCTGGGACGGTGAGGAGTAAACATGTCAACCCACGTTCTCTCTCTTCTAGTAGAAGACAAGCCAGGTCTGCTAACTCGCGTTGCAGGGCTCTTCGCACGTCGAGGCTTCAACATTGAGTCACTCGCGGTGGGAGCATCCGAGCTCGAAGGTCTTAGCCGCATCACCGTCGTGGTGACCGTTGAAGGCGCACCACTCGAGCAGGTGACCAAGCAGTTGAACAAGCTCATCAACGTGATTAAGATCGTCGAGCTCGAGCCAGATTCGGTTCAGCGCGACCACATGCTGATCAAGGTAAAAACCGATGCCTCAACGCGCTCACAGGTGCTTGAAGCGGTAACCTTGTTTAGAGCTCGCGTCATCGACGTCGTGAGTGATGCTCTGATCATTGAAGT
>WLFI01000134.1 GCA_009703845.1 Actinomycetota bacterium | reverse complement strand
GACCTAAAGCTTCGCCGCGAAATGCAGATCGAGCTCAAGGCCATTCAGATCGAAGTGGGCCTCACCTTCTTGCACGTGACTCACGACCAAGAAGAAGCCATGGACATGGCCGACACCGTAGCCGTTATGAACAAGGGTCACATCGAGCAGATGGGCGCGCCCGAGAAGCTTTATGACCGACCAAAGACCGTTTTCGTTTCGAAATTCTTGGGCCAGTCGAACCTGTTTATTGGCAAAATCGTCGAAACCAGCGCGAATTCGCTGAGCATCGATGTGGCCGGGTACAAAATCTCGGTGCCAAAAGACCGTGCCGAAAAGCACACCGGCAAGATTGCCATCGGCGTTCGCCCCGAAAAGGCAGACCTCTTTCAAGTCAAGCCGGCCGACAGCTCTAGCCAGAACTTGATTGGCCCGGGCGAGGTCAAAGACATTCGATTTACCGGCGTTAGCAACCAATTTTTGGTGGATGTTCCGAACATCGGTCTGGTTACCGTGTTTGAGCAGAACGAAGGCAACAGCACGGTCGAATTGGGCGATCAGGTCTGGATTTCTTGGAAGGTTGAGCACTCATTTGGGCTTGCCGACCTGCCGGCCGACACTCTCGACGAGGAATAAGCGATGGCGTTCGCGGCGTTCGGCCACAGTGGCGGCTCGAAGAGTGATTTCAAGACACCCCGTAAAACTTCGGTAAAGGTGGCCATGGCATTGCTCATTCCGGGCATGCTGTATTTGGCACTTTTCTTCGTGACCCCATTGGTTTCGCTCGTTGTCACCTCGCTTGAAGTGCCTGATGGTTCGGGCGAAATCGGGCGTTACGCCTATGGTTTCGAAATTTCCAACTACTGGGCGGTCATTGAAACCTATTGGCCACACATCGCTAGGTCGTTCTTCTACGCGCTAATGGCCACGATTCTTGGGCTTTTGATTTCATACCCGCTTGCATATTTCATTGGTGTGAAAGCCCGTCGGTGGCCAATTCTTCAGGGCCTCATGCTGACCCTGGTCATCGCCCCGTTCTTTATTTCGTTCCTGTTGCGCACTTTCGCCTGGAAGCAAATGTTTGCCAACGAATCCCTGATTGTCACCACCTTGCAGTCTTGGGGAGTTTTGGCCCCCGATCAATACTTGGTCGGCACCGATTTCATGGTGATCTTTGGCTTGACCTACAACTTCATTCCGTTCATGACCTTGCCGCTCTACACCTCGCTAGAGCGACTGGACATTCGCCTGCTTGAAGCTGGTTCTGACCTGTATGCCAACCCAGCCAAGGTCTTCGGTCGGGTCACCTTGCCACTGTCAATGCCGGGCATCATCTCGGGAACTCTAATGACTTTCATCCCGATTGCCGGTGATTACGTAAACGCGAGCAGCCAATTCTTGGGATCTTCTGAAACGGCCATGATCGGTAACGTGGTCGAGGCCAACTTCTTGAAGATAAACGATTACCCGAGCGCATCCGCCCTGTCTGTTCTGTTGATGGCAGCCATCTTGGCGCTCGTCACGTTCTATGTTCGCCGAAGCGGAACGGAGGACCTACTGTGAGATTTGCACTCGGAAAGTGGGCTCTGCCGCTCTACACAGTTTTGGCCTTTATCTATTTGCTGATTCCAATTGCCTACACTTTTGTGTTCTCGTTCAACAACAGCTTCAAATCGAACATTTCTTGGCGCGGTTTCACATTCAACAACTGGCTCAACGTCTGCGGCGAGCCGGGAGTGTGTGATGCTTTCGGCACATCGGTGCTAATCGGTGTTGTTTCGACGGTGCTCGCCACCATTCTCGGCACCATGATTGCCATCGCACTCGTGCGATACGAATTCAAGTTCCGCTCGCAGGTTAGCCTGCTCCTGTTCTTGCCTATGGCCACACCCGAGATTGTTCTGGGTGCCGGCTTGGCATCGCAGTTTTTCAACATGGGCGTAACCAAGGGCCTCGGCACCGTCATCGTGGCGCACGTCATGTTCTGTCTGTCATTTGTTGTGGTCACGGTCAAGGCGCGCGTGGCCAGCCTCGACCCAGCGCTCGAAGAAGCCGGCGCTGACCTTTATGCCACCCCAGCACAGGTTTTCCGCAAGGTCACTTTGCCACTGCTGACCCCTGGCATCATGTCGGCCGCGCTGCTAGCTTTCGCTCTCTCGTTCGATGACTTCATCATCACCAACTTCAACGCCGGCCCGGTCGACACCTTCCCGAAGTTTGTCTACACCGCGGCCGCGAAGGGCATTCCGGCTGAGGCCAACGTGGTTGGTTCGGCTGTGTTCTTAGTCGCCATCATCGCCGTTGTCTTGGTTCAGCTCAACTCTGCTCGCAAGCAAAAGCGCTTGCTAGCCGGCAAATAACAAACCATTAGGCAAACAGAGCGACAACCGCTTCGCGGAAGTGCTCGGTGTGACGTTTGACGTCTTCGATCGTGTGAGCCGGTGACATAAGTGCCATGTTGTGGAACGGCGTCATCAAAATTCCGCGGTTTAGCGCATGCAGGTGCAAGAACTGTTGCAGATCAAAGTCGTCTGCTTCGGCAGCCTCGCGTCCGGTACGTGGCGCGGTTTCGCGGAATGAGTATTCAGAGCGACATCCCAGCTGTGACACCTGCCAAGGCACGTTGTATTCGTCGATAATCGCCTGCACATCGGCGGTCCACACGTCGCACAACGCCTCCATGCGTTCGAAAGCCTCTGGGGTTAGAACCTGCGTCAGCGTGGCGGCTACGGCGGCCATAGACAGGGCGTTTCCGGCCAGGGTTCCACCGACACCACCAACGTCGATGTGCTCGAGGTGGATGCTGTCAGAAACCCGTTTGGTGAGTTCTTCGCTCATGCCAAAAGCACCTGCTGGGATGCCCGCACCGATGGTCTTACCCAACACAACGGCATCGGGGTGAAGGTGGCGACGCGCGGTCATGCCGCCGACTCCCTCTGAGAGCGTGTGGGTTTCATCGTGAATCAAAATGACGCCGTACTTGGTGGCCAGTTCGCGCAGACCTTCAAGGTAGCCAGGCTCTGGCAAAACGATGCCGATGTTGGTCATGGCTGGTTCGATCAAAGCCGCTGCAACGTCTCCGGTAGCGAATGCTCGCTCGGCAGCATCCAAGTCGTTGAACGGAACCACGATGGTGGTCTCGGCCGGGTCGACCTGAGGGCCAATGTTGTTTTGGCGCGAAACGGTGTTGCCGTCGTCGTCTAGGTTTGCAAAAGTCTCGTCAACCGTGCCGTGGTAGCAGTAATCGTGAACCATAATCTTTGAGCGACCGGTCACGTGACGGGCGTAGCGAAGAATGTGTCGATTGGCGTCCGTTGCGGTCAGGGTGAACTGCCACTTCGGCACACCAAAACGTTCGGCGAGGGTGGCCGCGGCAACTGTTGCATCATCTGTTGGCAACATAAAGGTGATGCCCTGGGCAAGCTGTTTTGCGATGGCATTCACGGATGCGTCGGGGGAGTGCCCGACCATAGCGCCCGTGTCACCCAGGCAGAAGTCGACGTATTCGATGCCGTCGACGTCGGTGAAACGCGAACCTTTGGCGTGGGCCACATAGACCGGATAGCCGCCAGGCCACTTAGCCATCCAAGACATTGGCACGCCGCCCATCATCG
>WLFI01000133.1 GCA_009703845.1 Actinomycetota bacterium | reverse complement strand
AGTGGCAGGATTGCACATATGTCTTCTGATGAAACTATGGCGATTGATCTGCCCGACCACGGCGACATGCCACTCGATCGCTTTCTCGACCGCGAGCTCAGCTGGCTAGCGTTCAACCAGCGTGTGCTTGAGCTGGCCGAAGACAAAGACATGTTTTTGCTCGAGCGAGTCAACTTTTTGGCAATTTTCGCCTCGAACCTTGATGAGTTTTTCATGGTGCGCGTTGCGGGACTAAAACGTCGCATTGCCGCAGGGCTGGGCGTAGCATCCGCTTCTGGGCTCGAACCCGGCGAAGTGCTCAAGCAAATCAGCGAAGAGGCTCACCGACTTCAACTGCGTCACGCAACAATTTTTCGTGAAGACATCGAACCGGCTCTGCGCGAAAAGGGCATTCGTCTTGAAACCTGGGATGGCCTGAGCGAAGCCGAACAAACCGAGCTGAGCGACTACTTCGAAAATCAAATTTTTCCGGTACTTACTCCGCTAGCAGTAGACCCGGCGCACCCTTTCCCATACATCTCGGGTCTATCGCTGAACATGGCGGTAATGCTTCGAAACCCAGAAGGTAAAGACCAGTTCGCCCGCTTGAAGGTGCCGCCACTGCTGCCACGTTTTGTGCGCATCCAAGGCAGTGCCACCAGCACTTCACCGCGCTACCTTCCTCTCGAAGAAATCATCGGCCAGTTCTTGGCACAGCTGTTTCCTGGTATGCAGGTTCTTCAGCACCACACCTTTAGAGTGACTCGCAACGAAGATCTAGAGGTTGACGAAGACGAATCAGAGAACCTGCTCGAGTCACTCGAAAAAGAATTGCTGCGCCGCCGCTTTGGCCCACCGGTGAGACTCGAAGTTGCCAACAACATCAACCCGCAGGTGCTCGAACTTTTAGTTCGCGAACTCGACATCGAAAAAGATGATGTCTATCACCTGCCGGCACCGCTCGACCTGACTGGCTTGTTTGAGATCGCATCACTCAAGCGCAGCGAATTGCATTTTGCACCGCATCCGGTTGTCACCAACCGCTACCTGACTCATGCCGAAGACGAAACTTTGAGCATTTTCAAGGTTTTGCGCGAGCGCGAGGTGTTGGTGCACCACCCCTATGAACGTTTCTCAACCTCGACTCAAGCGTTTTTGGCCCAAGCAGCTGCCGACCCGAAAGTCTTGGCCATCAAGCAGACGCTCTACCGAACCTCAGGTGACTCGCCGATTGTTGACGCCCTAATTGCGGCAGCCGAAGCAGGCAAACAGGTGCTGGCGTTGGTTGAAATCAAGGCGCGTTTTGACGAGCAGAACAACATCACCTGGGCACGCAAGCTCGAGCAGGCTGGTGTTCATGTGGTTTATGGCATCGTCGGTCTCAAAACGCACTGCAAACTGTCGCTCGTTATTCGCCAAGAAGGAACCAAGCTTCGTCGCTACTGCCACATTGGAACCGGTAACTACAACCCGAAAACCGCGCGTTTCTATGAAGACTTTGGTTTGCTAACTTCGCGCGAATCGGTTGGCGAAGACCTCACAAAGCTCTTCAATATGCTCAGCGGGTATGCCCCTGATGCAGCGTTCTCATCGCTTCTGGTTTCACCGAACGGCGTGCGCGATGGGCTGGTTGAAAGAATCGATGCCGAGATTGCCCACCATGCCGCCGGCAAACCAGCGCGCATTCGCATCAAGGTGAATTCTTTGGTCGATGAGCAGATCATCGATGCCCTCTATCGCGCCAGCATTGCTGGAGTGCCAGTCGACATCTTTGTTCGAGGAATGTGTTCGCTTAGGCCAGGTGTGCCGGGTCTGAGTGACACCATCACCGTGCGCTCAGTGCTTGGGCGCTACCTTGAACACTCACGCGCGTTTGCCTTTGCAAACGGTGGCGACCCGCGCTACTACATCGGGTCGGCCGACATGATGCACCGAAACCTCGACCGACGAGTCGAGGCACTCGTGCAACTGGTTCAACCCGACCACATGCAAGAGATCGAATCGCTCTTCGATTTGGCCATGTCTGATGAGGCTTCGGCTTGGCGCCTCGGAAGCGACGGCATCTGGATTCGCCACAAGCTTTCAGCCGATGGCAAGAAACTTGTCGATGTGCAAGAAGAACTCATGCGTCGCATCGGTGCCAAGCGAGGCCGCAGCTAGATGACTGTTTTTGCGGCAGGGGCGCTCTGCTGGCGAGAGGTCGACGGTCAGCTGCTCATCGCCATCATTCATCGAAAGCGGTACGGCGACTGGTCATGGCCCAAAGGCAAAGTGGATGCCGGCGAATCGCTGCCCCAGGCGGCAGTGAGAGAAATTCGTGAAGAAACTGGCTACAAGGTGAAGCTCGGTGTGCATCTTGGCAAGCAAAACTACATGCTTCAAAACGGGGCTGCCAAAGAGGTTCACTATTGGGCAGCCAAGGTTACCGACAAGGCCCTGGCCAAGAGCACCTTTAAACCAGATGAAGAAGTCGAAAAGGTGGAGTGGAAAACGCCAGTCGAACTTGACCAGCTGCTCACCTATGAGCAAGACAAAGAATTTTTGGTGAAGCTCGTCGAGTTGCACCAGCAAGGCCTCTTGATGACCCGCCCTTTTGTATTACTGCGCCACGCCAAGGCAACGCCTAGAAACCAGTGGCCAAAAGACGAGGCCCACCGACCACTGCTGCCACTCGGTCAAGAACAAGCAAAAGCGATCGTGCCAATTTTGGCCGCCTACGGAATCGTTACCGTGGTGAGTAGCCCCTGGTCTCGTTGCGCCAACACCGTGCTGCCTTACGCCCGCTCAAAGGGTCTGAAATTGATCGAACGAGGTCAACTAACCGAGTTTGGCAACGCCAACGGGCCGCAGCGCACTGCAAAAACGGTCGAAAAACTTCTGGCTACGGGTTCCGCCGCGGTGCTTTGCAGCCACCGACCCGCGCTGCCGACCATCCTCGACACGCTTTCAAAACATGCCACCCCCGCTCAAGAAATTTTGATTCACGAAGCGCGCGCACTTGAACCCGGCCAGATGTTGATCGTGCACCTCACCAAGGGTGAGGGAAATAAGCGTCGAGTTGTGGGGTTAGAGATTCAAACACCAACCATTCAGGCGGAGGAAGCCAAGTGACCGAATTTCAGCAGTGGGTAGATTCACGAAACAGCGCTTGGCGCAACCCAACCGGTTTTCTATCGGTGACCAGCATGAACTGGCTCGACGAGAACCCTCAAACTTTTGACGACTTCTCGGGCTCTTGGCACGCGATCGACCACGAGGTTTTCAGCTTCGGATTCGAAGGGGCTGCCGGGCAAAGTTGGGTGGTCGAGCACGGTAGCGAAGTCATGGTGCCGATGGCCGATGGAGTTCTTGAGCTTGCAAGTCGCGGTGGTCGAATCATCTTGCGCCCTAGAAACTCGAAGTCGCCAGCGCTGGCTCGATTCGATGGCGTGAAGGTTTTCGATTACAACCCGAAATTCCGAGTGGATGCTCGCCTCGAGGCCGACGCGAAAAACGTTGGCGTTTCTTCGGTTGCAGGCGAACTTGGCAACAACTACGACTCACCCGGTCGATTGGTTTTCGAACTAGATGGCGAAGAACACTCACTGATCGCGTTCAACCGCCCCGACCCTGACGTGCTT
>WLFI01000132.1 GCA_009703845.1 Actinomycetota bacterium | reverse complement strand
ACCTCGTCAACCGGGCGCTCGACCACCGTGATTCCAGGCGAGATTGCCTCGAGCCACTGAGAGTCGTCAACTGTGACTAGTGAAATGTCTTTACCGAGTTCGAGCCCGCGCTTGCCGGCCACCTTGAGCACGGCCAGAGCCATGTCGTTGTTAGAGGTGAAGATGATGCTAGGGGGAGCCTTGGAATCGAGCAGGTGGTTCACCGCAGCTTCGGCGGTGGCTGGATTTTCTGAGCAATAGATCCACTGAGCCTTCTTGCTCTTGGTGTCGATCACCCCATTCATGTAGCCGTTCACGCGGTCTTCGATGGTGGTGTTGCGCAGCATCGGCTTTTCTGAGTCGAAGCCCTCGATGGTCGAGGTGGCGATGAGGAATGACAAGTTTTTGTGACCCTTGGCGACAGCCTCTTTAACGGCCGCTTCGCAAGATTCGAAGTCGTTGGTGGTGATCGAGGTGGCGTTCACGCCAGGCACCATGCGGTCGATGATTACCAGCGGTTTGTTCTGCCTGGATGTCGGTGACAAATGGTCGTGAACCGCAGCGGTCGACGGCACGACGATGAGACCATCGACCTGTTTTTGCAAAAGAGTGTTGATTGCCTCGCGTTCGATGGCAATGTTTTCGTCGGTGTTCGAGATGATCACCTCGTAGCCACGGTCGCGAGCGGCATCGACGATTCCCTTGGTGGCGCGGTCGAAAAAGACGTTGGTGAAGTCGGCAATTACGACCAGACCGATGGTCTTTGTGTTGCCGGCTCGCATCGATTGGGCGACGGCGTTCGGCTGGTATCCGAGCTCTAAGGCGGCAGCTTTAACACGTGCTACGGTGTCGGCCGAAATGCGCCCGTAGTCAGACATTGCTCTAGAAGCAGTGGCTCGCGACACGCCAGCGAGTGCTGCGACGTCGTTAATTGTTGGCCGCTTCATGCCTAGAGCCCCCTTTCTATCGGGTGTTCGTCTATCGTAACGAAACTGTTACCGATGAAATTTGAAATCGCTAACTGTTTACTGGCACTATTTTACTAGGAAATGCGAGAACGTTCTCGCAATTCTCACTAAAATCAAGCAAAGCTTCTTTTGAAAACCTTCACGAGTGGCCGAGCAAACCTAACAAGGAGAAACCGCATGAAGCGTTCGCTAAGAACGATTGCAGCCTTTGGTGTTATCGCGGCTTTGATCGCCGGCACCTCAGGTTGTGCAACTGAAGAAAAGAAGATCACCATTGCGTTCGTAATGGGCGCAGAATCTGACCCATTCTTCCAGGCAATGAAAATCGGTGCTGAAGAAGAAGCAGCAGCACTGGGTGTTGACCTCATCTGGCAGGGCGACCCAACCAACTACAACGTGGCAACCCAGGTTCCAATCGTTGACAACGTAATCGCTCAGGCTCCAGACGGCCTAGTTCTGATTCCTACCGACCCTAACGGTCTTCAGGCATCGCTAGACAAGGCTGTTGCTGCAGGCATCGCCGTTGCTAACGTTGACACCCGCGTCACCGACCTTTCACAGGCCGTAACCTTCATCACCGGTGACAACACCGACGGTGGAACCAAGGCTGCTGAAGCAATCGCTGCAAAGATCGGTTACACCGATGGTGAGAAGTACGAAGTTGTTGTTGGTCTAACCTCAGCAACCGCAACCACCAACGTTGCTCGACTAGAGGGTTTCCAGGCTGCAATTGAAGCCAACTACCCAGGCATCGAAATCGTTGACGTTGCTTACTCAGAGTCAAACCCACAGACTGCGGCTTCGAACGTAGACAACTGGTTGACCAAGTACCCTAACCTCGACGGTATCTTCGCAATCGACGGAACCAACGCTTCGGGTGCTGCTGCAGCACTTCAGGCTAAGAACCTCGTTGGCAAGATTGCCCTAGTTGGTTACGACGCTTACCCAGCTAACGTTGAGCTAATCAAGTCAGGTGTATTCACCGCGCTTATCGCTCAAGACCCAGCTGCTGAAGCTCGTCTAGCTATTCGCACCTTGGTTGAGTTCATCAAGAACGGCACCAAGCCTGCGAGCCGCGATGTAGTTATTCCTAACGTTGTTCTAGACGCCAACACCTCGGCCGAAGACATCGCTAAGTACACCTACGTAGCAACCAAGTAGTACTAGCTCCTCCTAAGGAAAAAAGGGTTTTACAAATGACCGACAGCAAGCAAGCAATCAGCGTGAACGATCGTCTGAGATCACTCGTTGGCAACCAGACCTCACTTTTGAGCATTGTGTTCATTGTGTTGGCGATTGTCTTCAGCCTGACCTCACAGGGCAAGTTCATGTCGGTTGGCGTTGCCAGCACTGTGCTCACTGACTGGGGCGCTTTCATCTTGCTTGCTGTCGGTCAAACCCTTGTCGTGATTAGCGGCGGCATCGACCTCTCGGTTGGTGCCACCGTTAGTCTCTCGACGGTAACTGCCGGTTGGGTGATGGTGAATGGCCTCGGCCTTGACGCCACCATCAAAGGCTCGGATGCCTGGGGCCCTATCGCTCTCGCCGGCCTGGTTGCTATTCTCACCGGACTAGCTGTCGGTGCGGTAAACGCAACCCTGATCAACTACTTCAAAATCGTGCCGTTCATCGCCACGCTCTCGACTTTCGGCGCAGCTGCCGGCTTTGCCATCATCATTTCTGGTGGCATGCCGCTGCAAGGCCCACAAGACTTTTCGCTAATCAACCCGATTCGCATTCCGGGCATCGACCCGAAGGTGTTCGACACCGGCTTGTTCTCACCGATGGTGCTGCTCATGGCAGTCGTCGCCACGATCGTCGGTCTGTTCTTGCACAAATCTAAATTCGGCCTCTACACCTACGCCATCGGCTCGAACGCATTTGCCGCTCGCGCTGCCGGCATCAACGTCAAGCGCCACACCGCCAAGATCTACCTGGTCTCGGGTGCCCTGGCCGGTCTCGCCGGTTTTTACGCCTACGTTCGCCTCGGCGGCGGGTCACCGACATCTGGTACCGGCATGGAGCTCTATGCCATCGCAGCAACCGTCATCGGTGGGGCATCGCTAATGGGTGGTGTCGGCCGCATGTGGGGCACCGCGCTCGGCACCCTGATTCTCTTCACCGTGCAAAGCGGTCTGCTCATGTCGGGCATCGCCCCGAACTGGAAGCAGATCGTGGTTGCCATTCTCATCGCCGCAGCAGTTGCGGTTCAGACTCTTCAATCAAAGAACGGTGTGCGCTAATGGCCGGCGAAGTTATCTATGAAGTAAAAGACGTTTCTAAGCGATACGGTTCGGTGGTTGCGCTCGACGGGGCCAGCCTCAAGCTGCACGCGGGTGAGGTCGTCGGTCTGGTTGGTGACAACGGTGCCGGCAAGTCGACCCTTGTGAAGGTGCTTTCGGGTGCCCACGAGCCAGACGGCGGCCACATCTACCTCGATGGCGAAGAGCGTCGCTGGAGCGACCCTCGTCAAGCCTTGGATGCTGGCATCGAGACCCTCTACCAAGAAAGTGGTCTCGCACCGCACCTCACGGTTTCGCAGAACGTGTTCTTGGGTCGCGAAAAGTTTGTGAAGGGCATCTTCGGCAAGATGGGATTCCTCGCGCGCAAGCAGATGGAAGAAGAGGCGCACGAAGACCTCGAAGCCGTCGGCATT
>WLFI01000131.1 GCA_009703845.1 Actinomycetota bacterium | reverse complement strand
TAGCGGCCGGTGACCGTTTCGTATGGTGGCAGGGTGACGAACACGGATGCGGCGAGCACAGGTGCAACCTCGCGGCGACGAATCAGAGCCATCGCCTCGGCAACGGTGGTGTCGGCCGAACAAATGATTGGCTCGGTAGTCATCAGACCACCGGCCGAGAACTCGTCGTATTTCATCAACTGACGAATGTCTTCGGCTTCTTCTTCGTCCATCAACTCAAGAATTGCCTCGGTGCGTTCCTCAGGCAGGTTGGCCATAAGGTCGGCTGCGTCATCCGGTTCCATGAGGTCAAGAACCTCTGCGGCACGCTCGTCATCGAGCTCTTGGATGATCTCCATCTGCTCTTCTTCTGGCAACTCTTCGAGAACATCGGCCAAACGCTCGTCGTCGAGCTCTTCGGCAACCTCGACCATGCGTTCTTCGGGAAGGTCCATCAGCGCCGAAGCAAGGTCGGCTGGGCGCATGTCTGAATATGTGGCAATCAGCTGCTGAGCGCTCTGACTCTCGTCTGAGTCGTGGTTCTCGCTGATCTGATCCCAGTTGGCGAATAGGGTCACGCCGCGGGCAAATGGCGAAACCGAGGTCTTCGGGCGACGCAAAAAGACCTCGTTGACGATCCAGTCTTTGTTCTTGGCCTGTTCAACCGAGATGTCTTCGATTTGCCCTTGACCCGAACCATCGAGCAGGGTGACTTTGCGACCGAGCATTTCGGCAATGACGCGCACCTCTTGGCCGCGCTGGGTGAATCGTCTGAAGTCGATTAGGCCATTGGTGATTACCTGGCCTGGGGCAATCGAGGTGACGCGGGCGATCGGCACGAAGACGCGACGGCGACCGGTGATTTCAACCAGGATGCCCGTGGCCTTAGGTGCGCCAGATTTGCGGTAGCCCACAAGAACGTCGATGACTTTACCTACCCGATCACCGGCAGGGTCAAAGACGCCACAGCCCGCCAAACGGGCAACAAAGACTCTGGTTGCGCTCACAGATTAACCTTAGACGCTGGTGGCTTAGGGCATGAAAGAATGAGCGCATGAACAATGGGCAAAGAAAATTCGGTCGCATGCCGGCCGCTCAAGAGCAAGGCGAGGTGCTGGCGAGTTTTGGTGAATACACCGAGGCCGTTGCCCTGGTCGAAAAGTTGGTTGAAGCCAACTTTCCGATGAACGCAATCGCGATTGTCGGAAAAGATCTAAAGACGGTCGAGCGCATTCGTGGGCGAATGAATTACGGCAAGGTTGCTCTGAGTGGTGCTACCACCGGTGCTTTCATCGGCTTCGTTCTCAGCCTGTTCTCTCCGGTGCCAGAAGGCGCCGACGCGTCATCCATTGCGGTCTCAAACGTGATTCAGCCGGTTCTCATCGCTGCCGGCATCGGCATGATCTTCAACATTGTTCGATTTGCGATGGCGCGCAACAAGCGCAGTTTCGTCAGCTCATCGATGGTAATGGCCAAAGAATACGAAGTTCAAGTGCCGAGCAACCTTTTGGCTCAGGCCAAAGAAATGGCTGCAAAGCCAGTTGAGGGTGCGTAGCCAAGTGACTGCATTTAATGTCTCAGACGAGGTAGCAACAGCGCTCGCCGAAGGCCGCCCGGTTGTGGCTCTCGAATCGACCATCATTTCGCACGGCCTACCGCGCCCGCGCAATCACGAAGCCGCTATCGAGTTCGAGCAAATTTTGCGTGACCAGGGCGTAACTCCGGCCACCATCGCCATTCTCGACGGCGTGCCACAGATTGGTCTCGATGCCAAGGGCGTCGACCGCATCGCCAACGAAGATCTCGCCAAGGCCAGCGTTCGAGACATCCCGATTTTGTCTGCCAAGCGAGCAAGTGGTGCAACCACCGTTGCCGCAACCGCTCACCTCGCCTCACTCGCCGGAGTGCGCGTATTCGCCACCGGCGGTCTCGGTGGAGTTCACCGCGGCGCTATCGACACCTTCGACGAATCGGCCGACCTCAGCACCCTTGCCGTCACGCCGATCACGGTGGTTTCGGCGGGCGTCAAGTCTGTGCTCGACATTCCAGCCACCCTCGAGCGTCTCGAAACACTCAGCGTTCCGGTTATCGGCTACAAGACTCGAGAGTTCCCGGCCTTCTGGCTAACCAAATCTGGCTACACGCTCGACTGGTCGCTAGACAGTGCGCACGAAATCGCTCTGGCCATGCAGGCCCAAGATGAGCTCGGTCACGGTCAGGGAATTGTGGTGGCCAACCCGATTCCCGAGCAACTTCAGTGGGATCCGGCCGAACACGACCGCGTCATTAAGATTGCCTTCAAGGCGGCCGACGCGGCCGGTGTCACCGGCAAAGCGGTTACCCCGTTCTTGCTCGGTTTCATCGTTGGCGAATCTGGCGGTCGCAGCCTCGAAGTCAACCTCGACCTCGCTCGCAACAATGTTGGCGTGGCTGGCGAAATCGCCACCGCCTGGTCTGCCCTCAAGGCCTAAAACATGAACGCTTCGCTTCTGGTCATCGGCGATGTCATCGACGACATCATTGTGGTTCCAGAGCGCGCGATTCGACCCAACACCGACACCAACGCTCGCATCGAGAAAACCCTCGGGGGTTCGGCCGCGAACGTTGCCGCGTGGGCGGCCTCCAGCGGAGCATCCGTGCAATTTCTCGGATGCGTCGGCCGTGGCGACCTCGCCCGAAACGAGTCGAACTTTGCCGCCGCCGGAGTCTCGGACAGGCTTCAAACCAGCGACCGCCCAACCGGCTCGATCGTGGTTTTGGTCGACGGCGATTCGCGCTCGATGCTCACCGATCGAGGTGCCAATCAAGACCTAAACCTTGATCTGATCGATGCCGAATTGACGCAGGTCAAAATCGTTTACCTCAGTGGTTACGCGCTGCTCGGCAAGAGTGCCGAATCGGTTATCGGGCTGATTGAGAGGGCTCATCGGCACGGCGCGCTGGTGGCAGTTGACCCAGGCTCAACCGGGTACATCGAAGATTATGGCGTCGAGCGCTACCGAGAGTTGCTAAAGCACGTGGATGTTTGCTTTCCGAATCTCGAAGAAGCCGAACTGCTTCGGCTCGAGGGCCAGTTGCCGCTGCTTGTGGTAACCGATGGTGAACGCGGTGCCACTGCGCAACTCGAAGATGGAGAAGAAATCTCCGCCTCTGGCTTGACGGTCACCTCGGTTGACCCAACCGGCGCCGGTGACGCCTTCTGCGGCGCGTTCTTGGCGAAGTTTGCCGAGCTGGGTGCCGGGCTAAATGACCCCGCGGCCATAAAGGTTGCGCTCAACGACGGCATCGAAGCAGGAGCGAAGGCTGTCATAACTTTGGGCGCACGCCCGAGTCTTTAGGCGAAGCGCGCCATCCAAGCCTCAACATCGTCTGCCTTGCGCGGCAGTGCGGCACTCAAATTCTCGACACCGGTTTCGGTGACCAAGACGTCGTCTTCGATGCGAACACCGATGCCTCGAAGTTCTTCTGGAACCAAGAGGTCGTCAGGCTGAAAGTAGAGGCCGGGTTCGATGGTGAAAATCATGCCGGGCTTGAGTTCTTGCTCTAGGTAAAGTTCGCGGCGTGCCTGAGCACAGTCGTGAACGTCTAGGCCCAGGTGGTGGCTGGTTCCGTGAACCATCCAGCGGCGGTGG
>WLFI01000130.1 GCA_009703845.1 Actinomycetota bacterium | reverse complement strand
TGGTACAGCTGCGTTTCGCGCCTCGATGCGAAGCATCTTTCGTTCTGGCTTTTGGTTCTCGGTCATGCGGCTACCTTGCCTATCGTGGTCAATTTCTTTTGGATGACCTCTGCGGCCATCGCGGGGGTTACCGTCTTGCCGAGGAGTTTCGTGAGGGTGGTGGTCTTTGCGTCTCTGATACCGCAGGCGACGATTGTGTCGTAAGGGTCGAGCGAGTTGTTGCAGTTCAGCGCGAAGCCATGCATCGTGGTGTGCTCTGACACGCGAATGCCGATTGCAGCGACCTTCTCAAAGCCGGTCTCAGTTTTTGCCCAAACTCCAGAACGTCCGGCAACTCGCTCAGTTTCGAGCCCAAATTCTGCAATCGCTTCTATCAAAACCTGTTCGAGCCAGCGCACATACCCGACCACGTCGATCGGATCTGGCAAAACCATAATCGGATACCCGACCAGCTGCCCAGGCCCGTGCCAGGTGATCTTGCCGCCTCTGTCAACGTCGACAACGGGTGTGCCATCGGTTGGTCGTTCGGAGTCCTCTGTGCGCTTACCAGCGGTGAAAACGCTTGAGTGCTCGAGCAAAATAACTGTGTCTGGTCGAACTCGGGCTGCAACCTCAGAGTGGATGCTGCGCTGCAGTTTCCACGCATCGTTGTAGTCAACGAAGTGGGGGTCTAGACCGGCGATTGTGAACTCTGGCACTACGCAATTGTAAGTCTTGAAACTCTCCACATTTTTCAGGCACACGCGCCTAACGCTGACAATCTGGCCCAACATGGTCGAATGCCCAGGAGGTCAAGATTGCCGAAGCGAGATTCCAACCGCAGGGCGGGTGGCAAGGCGAAGGTTACGTTCAAAACGTTCACTGCGAGCATCCGCCCTCAAGATTTGGGTGAACGTGCTGTGGCGCTTGAAACCGAAGAGCGACAAGCAAAAAGGGCCTTGTCGACTGGGGCAAAGATTCTTGTTTTTGGGCCTCTCGCTGTTCTCGCTTTGCTTGGGTCAACCGTCGCAGTCTTAAAGGCGCTTGAAGTGCCCACCGATCTGCCCTCCAGCCAAGCACCACAAACTAGCGACTCAAAGTGTGATTTCTCATTTGCGGGCACCTCGGTCGAGTCCAGATCGAATGTCGTGTTTGGTGGGGTAATCGTAGAAACGGGTGAGGTTGAATGCGAAGGAGAGCTATTCATCGTTACGCAAACCTCAAACACTGAAGACGAGGTCTTGTCTGTAAAAAAGAAAAGAGCCTGATCTAGCGACCAGGCTCAAATCTTTAATGTGCTTTAGATGCCGAGGTTCGGCTCGAAGTTCGCCTCTTCTAGTCGATTTTTTACATCGACCAAGTAGCGGCTTGCGTCTGCGCCATCAACCAAACGGTGGTCGTATGAAAGAGCTAGGTACACCATGCTGCGAACTGCGATGCTGTCGCCTTCAGGAGTGCTGACGACTACTGCACGTTTGCTAACCACTCCGGTGCCGAGAATGGCTACCTGTGGCAAGAACACGACGGGAGTATCGAATAGAGCTCCACGCGAACCGGTGTTAGTGAGGGTGAAGGTTCCTCCACCTAGCTCATCAGGCTTCAACTTGTTTTCGCGAGTTCTTGAGGCCAAGTCGGCAATCTGCTGCGCAATCTGAGCAATGTTCAGAGTGCTTGCATCGCGAATGACCGGGGTTAGGAGTCCACGCTCGGTGTCTACGGCAAAAGAGATGTTTTCTGATGCGTGATAGACGATGTTCTCGCCATCGATGCTGGCGTTCAACTTCGGGTGGGCCTTCAGTGCCTCGGCTGCAGCCAAGGTGAAGAACGGCATAAAGTTCAGCTTCGTGCCGGTTGCAGCGACGAACGCTGGCTGAACCTTGGCACGCATGGCCGCAATCTTTGTGACATCGACTTCAACCACCGTGGTGAGTTGAGCGCTCTGCTGCATTGACGCAACTGCACGCTCAGCCAACACCTTGCGAAGACGAGACATCGACTCGGTGGTTCCGCGAAGTGCAGATGCTTCAACCTGAACGGCTGAAGTTGAAACAGCAGGCGCTACCGATGCGGCTGCAGCTGAAGCAGGTGCGCTGGCTGCGGCGATAACGTCATCTTTGCGAATTCTTCCGCCAACGCCGGTTCCGTTCAGTCCAGATAGATCGACGCCAGTCTCGCTAGCTAGCTTGCGAACTAGGGGAGTGACATAGCCTGGGTCGGTTGAGTGTGTCTGTGCGACAGGCGCAACTGGGGCAGCAACCGGAGCGGCAGGTGCCACAGGTGCTGTTGGAGGCACGTAGACAGGCGCAGCGGCTGGTGCCGGCGTTTCAACGACTGGTGCGGCCGCAGGGGCCTCAACAACAGGAGCTTCGACTACTGGGGCAGGCGCTTCGGCCACTGGCTCTTGCGTCGCTGGGGCAGCAGGAGCAGCTGAACCATCTCCTGAGCCGATAACGGCAAGCACGCCGCCGACCTCTACGGTTTCGTCTTCTTGAACCAAAATTTGTTCAACTACGCCAGCAAATGGCGACGGAATCTCGGTGTCAACCTTGTCGGTCGAAACCTCAACTAGTGGCTCGTCTACGGCGACAGTGTCGCCGACTTTCTTTAGCCAACGGGTTACGGTTCCCTCGGTAACGCTCTCTCCGAGTGCTGGAAGAACTACGTTCTCGCTCATTTTGCTCCTTGTGGGTTCGTCTTAAATACTAAGCGTGTGCGTGAAGAGGCTTGCCGGCTAGTGCTAGGTGTGCTTCGCCGATGGCTTCGTTCATGGTTGGGTGGGCGTGAACTAGAGTCGCAACATCCTCTGGATATGCCTCCCAGTTCACGATTAGCTGGCCTTCGCCAATTTGTTCGCCGACACGGGAGCCGATCATGTGTACACCAATGACCGGGCCGTTGTTGCGACGAACCAACTTGATGAATCCGGCGGTACCGAGAATCTGGCTCTTGCCGTTTCCAGCCAAGTTGTACTCGTAAACCGACACGTTGTCTGCGCCATAGGTTTCGCGAGCCTTAGCTTCGCTCAGGCCAACGCTGGCAACCTCAGGCTCGCAGTAGGTGACCTTCGGAATTCCGGTTTCGTCGATTGCGACAGGGTTTAGACCGGCAATTTCCTCGGCAATAAAAATGCCTTGCTGAAAACCGCGGTGGGCCAACTGCAAACCAGGCACAATGTCACCGGCAGCGTATACGCCTGGGATGTTGGTCTGGAGGCGCTCGTTGGTGAGAACGTATCCGCGATCCATCGCTACGCCCTGGTCCTCGTAGCCGAGTCCTGCAGTGTTCGGGCCACGACCAACGGCAACGAGTAGCAGTTCACCCTCGAGTTTCGTGCCATCTTCGAGCGAAACAACAACGCCATTTTCGTGCTGCTCGACACCTGCGAAACGAACGCCAAGTTTGAAGTCGATGCCGCGCTTGCGGAAGGCGCGTTCTAGGCCCTTCGAGAGACTCTCGTCTTCGTTCGGTACTAGGTGCGGTAGACCCTCGATGATGGTGACTTCAGCGCCAAATGACTTCCAGATCGAAGCGAATTCAACACCGATGACTCCGCCGCCAAGAACGAGAACCTTGTTGGGAACAAAATCAAGACCAAGAGCTTGGTCTGAAGTGATAACTCGACCGCCAATTTCAAG
>WLFI01000013.1 GCA_009703845.1 Actinomycetota bacterium | reverse complement strand
GTAATCAGGCTAAAGACCCACGAAGAGCCTGACCAGCGCATGAAGAATCCGAACGTGCGCTCGGGCACTTCAATCACGCCCTCGGCAGCGGCCCAAAGAAAAGTTGCCCAGAAGATTGAAATCATCGCAACCCAAGCCAGCATGCAGTAGGGGCAGAGCACGCCGAGCACAAAAGTGCTGGTGATGAATAGGTAAATCACGAAGATGAAGCCGAGGGTTACGCCGACCATAAACAGGCGCCAGAACCACTTGGCAAACTTTGCTCCAGCCAAAATGGCGACACCGATTGCAATGGGCGCTACGAATGCGCCTAGACCGATGATTGGGTTGGGGAATCCGAACATCGAAGCTTGAGCGCTTTTCATCACGGATGCGCAGCTGATGAATGGGTTCACATCACACGAGAGTGCCTCACCCGGGTTGGTAAGCATGTGGATTCTTTCGATGACTAGCGAAAAAGCCGCAAACCAGCCGAGAATGCCGGCCCAGATCATCGTGATGGCGAACTTCTTGCCAGGCGATTCGATAGTTTCGATTCCACTTGCGTTGCTCATGATTTCAAGTATCCCACTTGCTTGGGTGACTTTTGGGGGAGTAACTGCCATACTTGAAGCAAGTTGTTCTGGCCACACCAGAAACGACTAAAGGTTTATCGAGCGCGAACCACGCAATGTATAAGACCCATCGGGCAGCAGCTGGTTTTGAAATCCGACTCGAGTTTGAAGATTTAGTTATTCGCCGCGGCGGGTAACACGGAGATTTGAGCCAAGAGGCTGATGTGTGGCACAGCCCGAAGGCAGCTTGGAGTGCACCTTAAATGGTGGAGAAAAAAACTAACCTAGACGCAACTAACGCGCCTGAATCCAAACCGACCCGCTCACGCGCGAAGGCTAGCGACAAGACCGAGGCCACGGCGCCTGCGGCCAAGACCGCTGCAAAGCCCGCAGCCAAGAAAGCGCCGGCGAGAGCGGCTAAGTCCAAGAGCGAAAGCTCGGCAGCCGAAACCTCTGCTCCGGCTGAGTCAAACGACGCACCTAAGAAGACTTCTGGTCGCTCACGCTCAAAGGCCACAGCCACCGAGGCTCCGGTTGCCCCGCCAGTCGTGTCAGCGACATCCCTGCTCTTTCAAGCGCCAGATCTGCCAACCCCGGTCGTTGACCCGAAGCGTGGCAAAATCGTGGATGCTCCGACCGACGGTGAGAGTCACCTACGTCGTCGCAGCCGTCGTCGCGCCGGTGAAGAAGCCAACATTGGTGATCTCCCAGAGAACGTAGTTGTCAAGGTTCGTACCCCGCGTGAACCAAAGGCTCCTAGCAACGAGCCACAGCGCGTCAAGGGCTCGACTCGTCTCGAAGCTAAAAAGCAGCGCCGCCGTGATGGTCGCGATGCAGGTCGTCGTCGTTCGGTAATCACCGAGAGCGAATTCTTGGCTCGTCGCGAAGCCGTTGACCGCACCATGGTCGTGCGCTCTAAAGAGGGCAAGATTCAAATCGGCGTTCTCGAAGACAAGGTTTTGGTTGAGCACTACGTCGCTAAGGCGTCAGAGGCTTCACTGATTGGCAACGTTTATCTGGGCAAGGTGCAGAACGTGCTTCCGAGCATGGAAGCTGCGTTCGTTGACATCGGTCGTGGCCGCAATGCCGTGCTTTATTCGGGCGAAGTCGATTGGGAGCTAGCCGAAACAGGCAACCAGCCAAAGCGCATTGAACTTGCTCTGAAATCTGGCGACACCGTCTTGGTGCAGGTCACCAAAGACCCGGTTGGTCAAAAGGGTGCTCGTTTGACTTCGCAGGTTTCGCTACCCGGTCGTTACTTGGTTTATGTGCCGAATGGCTCGATGAACGGAATCTCGCGCAAGCTACCCGAAAGTGAGCGCACCCGTCTCAAGAAGATCCTGAAAGAAGTTCTTCCCGAAGACGCCGGTGTGATTGTTCGCACCGCCGCCGAAGGTGCAACCGAAGAGCAGTTGACCCTTGACGTGGCCCGTCTTCAGAAGCAGTGGGAAGACCTGCAGGCCAAGGTTCAAAAGTCACAGGCTCCCGTTCTGCTGCACAGCGAACCAGATCTTCTAATCAAGATTGTTCGAGACGTTTTCAACGAAGACTTCCAGAAGATGGTTATCTCGGGCGACGACGCATCTGAGACCATCGAGGGTTATCTCGCCTCGGTTGCACCAGACTTGCTCGAGCGTGTCGAGAAATACACCGGCAGCAAAGACATCTTCGATGAGTTCCGCATCGGCGAACAGATTGCCAAGGCCCTAGATCGCAAGGTGTTCTTACCTTCTGGTGGTTCGCTGGTGATCGACCGAACCGAAGCCATGACCGTTGTTGATGTGAACACCGGAAAGTTTGTTGGTTCCGGTGGAAACCTCGAAGAGACCGTAACCAAAAACAACCTTGAAGCTGCCGAAGAAATCGTTCGCCAATTGCGCTTGCGCGACATTGGTGGAATCATCGTGGTCGACTTCATCGACATGGTTCTCGAATCAAACCGCGATCTAGTTCTGCGACGCCTGATGGAATGCCTGTCGCGCGACCGAACCAAGCACCAGGTTGCCGAAGTGACTTCGTTGGGCCTTGTTCAGATGACTCGCAAGAAGCTTGGACTAGGGCTACTTGAGACGTTCAGCGAAAATTGTGAAGTCTGTGCTGGCCGCGGCATCATCGTGAACAATGAACCGCATATGCGCGCTAAAACCTCTCACGAACAGCACTCGCAACCGAAATCTGATAATTCGGGCAAGCGCGGCAAGAACCAGAAAAAGCCAGAAGTGGCCAAGGTGGTAACGCCAGAGCGCGCAATCGAGATCAATAACGTGGTGGCCCAGATTGCAGCATCCACGCTCAATTCACAAGAAAACTCTGCAGAACAAGCGGCTACATCGGCCGCCAAAGCTGCTGAAAACACACCTGAGACCGTTCTCGATTCGGTTTTAGGTGCTCTTCCAGAGCCAACCCCGCCGGGGCAAGGTCGCAAAAAGTCTCGACGGGTAACCACCGAGATGCTTAGCGGCGAAAATTCATCAGAAAACGCAGGCTAATTGGTTTGACCTTCGGGGCAGAAGCAAGGTAAACTCAATCCTTGTTGCTCGCCTTGATGGCTGAGCCCATCCAAGTCTTAATGAACAAAGGGTAGATCTGTGGTTTACGCAGTAGTCCGCGCAGGCGGTCGCCAAGAGAAAGTGTCGGTCGGCACAATCGTTACGCTCGACCGCATTGCCGGCGACGCTAACGGCAAGATTCAGCTCCCAGCCGTGTTGCTGGTTGACGGTGACAAAGTCACCACCGATGCCAAGGCTCTTGCCAAGGTTCAGGTAACCGCCGAGATTCTCGGCGACCTTCGCGGTCCAAAGATCGTGATCCAGAAGTACAAGAACAAGACCGGTTACAAGAAGCGTCAGGGTCACAGACAAGACCTAACCCGCGTCAAGGTCACCGAGATCAAGTAAAGGACTGACGAAAAATGGCATCCAAAAAAGGTGTTAGCTCCACTAGAAACGGCCGCGACTCTAACGCTCAGCGCCTAGGCGTAAAGCGTTATGCAGGTCAGGTCGTCAACGCTGGTGAAATCATCGTGCGTCAGCGTGGAACCCACTTCCACCCCGGCGCAAACGTTGGCAAAGGCAAAGACGACACTCTGTTCGCACTTGCTGCCGGCGTTGTCGCCTTTGGTACCAAGGGTGGCCGTCGCGTTGTCAACATCGTAGAGGCAGCCTAGAGCGTCAAAAGTTTTTGCGGAAGGCGAGCCTAGCGGCTCGCCTTCTGTTGTTTCATCACTACTAAATCGGAGGTCGTCATGGTCACATTTGTTGATCAAGTGACACTTCACGTTCGCGCAGGCGACGGCGGAGACGGCTGTGTCTCTGTACACCGCGAAAAATTCAAGCCACTCGGTGGTCCAGATGGCGCAGATGGCGGCAAAGGTGGCTCAATCAGTCTCGTTGCCGACTCTTCAGTAACCACTCTGCTCGATTTTCACTACCACCCTCACCGTGCCGCTGGCGATGGTGGCGACGGTGCAGGTGACTACAGAAACGGTCACCACGGCGAAGACCTAGTGCTTTCGGTGCCGGTTGGAACAGTTGTTAAAGACGCCCGAGGCAAGTTCATTGCCGATCTCGATGAGCCCGGCCTAGAGCTAGTCATCGGTGAAGGCGGTCAGGGCGGCTTAGGTAACGCAGCGCTTGCCTCGACCAAGCGCAAAGCTCCTGGTTTTGCTCTACTCGGCGTTCCGGGATGGCGCGGAGACATCATCCTCGAACTAAAAACGGTGGCAGACGTAGCACTAGTGGGTTACCCGAGTGCAGGTAAATCGAGCCTAATTGCAGCGATGTCGGCTGCGCGCCCAAAGATTGCCGATTACCCGTTCACCACACTTCACCCCAACCTTGGCGTTGTTCAAGGTGGCGACACCACTTACACGATCGCTGATGTACCAGGACTTATCGAAGGCGCGTCAAAGGGTAAAGGTCTTGGCCTCGAGTTCTTGCGTCACGTTGAGCGTTGTGCTGCGCTTTTGCACGTGCTCGATTGCGCAACCCTAGAGACCGATCGAAACCCGATCAGCGACCTCGACATTATCTTGAACGAGCTCAAGGCCTATGAGGTGCCTGAGGGTCAGGTTCCACTTCTTGAGCGACCACAGCTGATCGCCTTGAATAAGTGCGACCTTCCCGATGGTCAAGAGATGGCTTCATTTGTAAGGCCAGAGCTTGAGGCACGCGGTTACAAGGTATTTGAGGTGTCGGCTGCTTCACGAGTTGGTTTGCGCGAACTCAACTTCGCCCTAGCCGGCTTGGTCGAGAACGCCCGTGAAGTTAAAGCCGCCGAGCCGATCAAGCAGCGAATCACACTCATGCAGCAAAAGCGTGACGAAGGCAAATACACGATTCACCGCGAAATGTGGGGTGACGAAGAGGTCTTTAGAATCATCGGTGCCAAGCCTGAACGTTGGGTTGCTCAAACTCAATTCTCGAACGAAGAGGCAGTTGGCTACCTTGCCGACCGCCTTGCCAAACTAGGTATCGAAGATGAACTTTTCAAGGCTGGCGCTGTTGCCGGCTCGACCGTAGTAATCGGCCCAGGTGCCGGTGTTCTCTTCGACTGGGAGCCAACAATTTCGAGCGCCGCAGAACTTATTGCTGGTCCTCGCGGTACCGACGCACGCTTCGACCTCAGAGAACGCCGAACTACTACCCAGCGACGCGAGGAATACAAAGCCCGTATGGATGCGAAAGCCGCGGCGCGTGCCGAGCTCGAACGAGAGGGTAAGTCGGGCATTTGGAATGCTGCCGATAACCTTGACAATGACGAAGTTCGCGAAGACGACAAAGAGAGCTAACCGTGGCTGTGCATGACCGAAGCGAGATATTGACCGCAAAAAGAATTGTGGTCAAGGTCGGCTCGTCTTCAATCAGCGGTGAAAACGCCGGTCAACTTGGCGCATTGGTGGCCACTCTAGCTAAGGTTCACGGTCGCGGCACCCAGGTTGTTCTGGTCTCATCCGGAGCCATTGCCACAGGCATGCCGCTACTTCACATCGATAACAAGCCAGCCGACTTGCCAACTTCTCAAGCCCTTGCCGCGGTTGGGCAGAGCCGCCTCATCACCCGTTACCAGCAGGTTCTCGAGCAGTTCGGCATAATCGCCGGCCAGGTTCTTTTGACTGCTGATGACCTAGAGGGAAACCTCACCCGAACCAACGCAAAAAACGCCATGAACCGCCTGCTTGAACTAGGCGTGCTTCCGATCGTTAATGAAAACGACACCGTTGCCACCGCTGAGATTCGATTTGGCGACAATGACCGCTTGGCCGCATTGGTCGCAGAGCTGTTGCAAGCCGACATCCTAGTTTTGCTAAGTGACGTGGATGCTCTCTACACCGCGCCGCCAACCGAACCCGGCGCAACCCGCGTCGTGACCGTCGCGGCCGATGACCAGCTTGAAAACGTGAAGATCGGCGGTAGTAGTTCTACCGTTGGAACAGGTGGAGCAGAGACCAAGGTTTCGGCGGCCAAACTTGCCAACGCCTCAGGTATTCCTGTGCTGCTTACCAGCACGGCTAATGTATCGGTCGCCCTCGAAGGGCAAGACGTTGGCACTTGGTTTGAACCGGTTAGGGCAGGGGAGTAAATGAGCGCTTTAGACAAAATTCGTCTAGCTAAAAAAGCATCTGGGTCTCTGGCCCAGGCCAATACTCTGCAGAAGAACGCAGCCCTTGAAGCAATCGCTGTCGCACTCGAGACAAACACCGCAGCGATCATTGAAGCGAATGCTCGAGACATTGAGGCTGGAGTTGCCAGTGGCCTCTCAGCAGGCTTGCAAGACCGCCTGACCCTCAACGCGCAACGCATCAGCGCTCTTGCCCAGGCTGTTCGTTCCATCGCGACTCTGCCAGACCCAATCGGAAACGTTGCGAAGGGTATGACGCTACCTAACGGCCTAAAGCTCACTCAGGTTGCTGTGCCGTTCGGTGTTGTTGGCGCCATTTACGAAGCCAGACCGAACGTCACCATCGACATTGCAGCCCTCGCCCTCAAGGCTGGAAACGCAAGCGTGCTTCGAGGTGGCTCGGCTGCCGAGAACACCAATCTTTTGTTGGTGAAGATTCTTCAGCAGGCCATCGCCTCGGTTGGCTTGCCTGCCGACGGCATGCAAACCGTAGACGACTTTGGCAGGGCTGGCGCGGTCGAGATGATGCAGGCGCGTGGCTTGGTTGACGTTCTGATTCCTCGAGGCAGCGCCAGCTTAATCAAGGCTGTCGTCGAAGAGTCAAAAGTTCCAGTAATCGAAACCGGTGATGGCGTCGTTCACATTTTCATTGATGAATCGGCACGTCTCGACTGGTCAGTTGAGATTGTTCATAACTCAAAGGTTCAGCGACCTTCTGTCTGCAATGCCCTCGAAACGCTTTTGCTTCATGAAGCAGCTTTCGATCGCGTTGCCACAGCCATTTTCGACAAGCTGAGCGCCTCGGGCGTGACCATCCACGGTGATGATCGTGTCTGCGCTGCTTGGCCCGACGCAGTTGCCGCAACAGAGGCAGATTGGTCGGCCGAGTATTACTCACTCGACCTAGCCGTTCGGGTGGTTAGCGATCTCGATGAAGCGCTGGGCCACATCGCCAAGTATTCAACCCACCACACCGAATCGATCATTACCGAAGATGTTGCCAACGCCGAACGCTTTTTGGCCGAGGTTGATTCAGCAGTGGTCATGGTCAACGCAGCAACCCGCTTCACCGACGGCGGGGAGTTTGGCTTTGGGGCCGAGGTCGGCATCTCGACCCAGAAGCTACACGCCCGCGGACCGATGGGCCTTGCCGAGCTAACCAGCACCAAATGGCTGGTTCGTGGCTCTGGCCAGACTCGTGTCTAGGCTATTCTTGAACAGTTGTAAGGAGAACAATGTCTTTCTTGGCTAACGCGACCGAAGAGCACGGCGAGCACGCTGTAACGCTGCTCGACACAATGCCATATTTCTTGGTGGCGATGGGTGTCTTTCTACTTTTGGCATGGGTGACCTGGTCATACCGTGACGTGGCGAACCGTCACGACCACAAGAGCAAAGACTCCAAGGGACACCACTAAACCGCATTCGCGGAGCGTTCATGACCAAGGTGCGTTTGGGAGTGATGGGTGGAACTTTCGACCCGATTCACAATGGGCACCTCGTAGCAGCATCCGAGGCTGCGGCGGCATTCAATCTTTCTGAAGTTATCTTTGTGCCAACCGGTGAGCCGTGGCAAAAATCTCGCAAGGTAACCAAATCTGAAGACCGCTATTTGATGACGGTTGTCGCAACCGCTTCAAACCCGCGATTCAAGGTGAGCCGAGTCGACATCGACCGAGCCGGACCAACCTACACGATCGACACTTTGCGCGAACTTCGACAGCTTCACCCAGATGCAGATCTCTACTTCATCACCGGTGCCGACGCCATCGCACAGATTCTCTCTTGGCGCGATGTTGATCAAATCTGGGGACTCGCCCACTTCGTTGCGGTTAGCCGCCCCGGTCACCAAATGACTTTGCCCGAGCATCCAGAGGGTGCTATTTCGGTTCTTGAGATTCCAGCATTGGCCATCTCAAGTACCGACATTCGGCAACGTGTTAGTGCCGCCAAGCCGGTTTGGTATCTAGTGCCAGACGGTGTAGTTCAATACATCGCGAAGCACCAGCTTTATGTGGGTGAAAACCATGGCTGACGAAGTCGTGCAGTACCCCTCATACTCGCAAAAAGCCGCCTATCCGGTTGCGCATAAGCCTGCAGACGCGCCGGTCGCCCCGGCCGCAGCCGTCGCGATCGAAGCGCTTGTGATTGTCGAGGCCCCTGAAATCGTCGCACCCCCTGAGATTGTCGAGACTGAGCAACCTGAAGCAGCAATTTCGGAGGTTGCAGAGGCAAATCTGAGTGTGTCGGCAGCGCCGGCTCCAAAGTTCTTTCCTCTAGTTCCCGTCGCTTCGCCGCCGGTTATAGACGCGGATGCTTCGCCTGAGGCCCATACCCAAGCCGAACCAGAACAGCTCGCCGAGGAATTGCCTGAGGCAGTCGTTGAGCTGGAGGTAGAGGTTGAGCAGGCTACTGAGCTCGAGCCTGAGCCTGTCATCGAGCCTGAGCCCGTCGCCGAACTCTCACCCTTCCAGATTTCCGGCTCACTAGTTCTTGAACCGCAAACCAACTCGATTGTGATCACTCAGGTTCCAGATGCTCTTCTGGCTGGCTCGATTGTGACCGAAACCGGCGAGATTCTAACCACTGGCGCGATTGACATCATTACGCCTCCGGCTACCGGTGAGATTGAGATCATCCCGGATTCTCCAGATGCCGACTCGGCCGATGCCATTGATTCTGCAACCGAGTACGTTTCTTCGGTTGCACCGATCAGGTCTTCTGGGGTCATGAACTCTAAAGCAAAGATCGGCGTATTGCCGGGCAAGTTGCGAAAGTCAATGGAACACGTAGTTCTGGCAACCACCCTCGCGGTCTCGATTATCACCATCTCGTCGCTTTTGGCACTTGCCTACATGTTCGGCATCTTACGATAGATGTAATGACTGCAACCAAACAGGCCGTGGCCGCCACTCAAATCGCCGCAAATGCCGCCCTCGATAAGCTCGCTGAAAATGTGGTGGCTCTCGACGTCAGCAATAACCTAGCCCTCACCGATGTTTTTCTTCTGGTCAGTGGTCGCAGCGAACGTCAGGTCGCCGCAATCTCAGACTCGGTTGAAGAGAAAATGCTCGAGGCGGGTTTCAAGACACTTAGGCGAGAAGGTAAGACTCTAGCGAGGTGGATTCTGCTTGACTTCGGCGACGTGATTGTTCACGTGATGCACGAAGAAGACCGCGTTTTCTATTCTTTGGAACGTCTCTGGAATGATAGCCCTATCGTAAAGTTAGACGCTGCACCGGCCGCAAAACTGTAGTAATCTAGACAAGTTGTCATCCTGGCAACTCGGGCCTGTGGCGCAGCTGGTAGCGCACCTGCATGGCATGCAGGGGGTCAGGGGTTCAAATCCCCTCAGGTCCACAAAAGAAAAAGGAACTCCTCACGGGGTTCCTTTTTACTTTAAGCGCACCAAATGCGCCACCGACGTCCGATCCCCAAATGCACCCAAAGCGATCGGGTTCTGGCAAGCGTGGCATCAAACCTATACTGCTCTTATGACCACAAGCTACCGCGGCTACACCTTTGAGCAAGTCGCAAAGACCATTGACCACTCGGTTCTAAAGCCTGACGCAACCAAGAACGACATCATCGCCGCCTGCTCATTGGCCGCTAAGTATCACGTTGCCACCGTTTGCATTAGACCCATGGATGTCGCCCTAGCGGCGTCCCTCCTGGCCAACACCGACGTGGGGGTGGCTACCGTGATCGGTTTTCCGCATGGAACGACCACTACCGGCACCAAGGTTTTTGAAGCCGTCGAAGCGATTCGAAACGGCGCTACCGAACTTGACATGGTGCTCAACGTTTCGGCGTTGATCTCGGGTGATTACCAGTTGGTTGAGGAGGACATCCGCGCGGTTGTTTTGGCGGCTAAGGGTCAACTCGAAACCGCCAGCATCAAGGTGATTTTTGAAACCGCGCTGCTCACCCCAGAGTTGATTGTGAAAGCTTGCGAGCTTTCTGAAAAGGCACGCGCCGATTATGTGAAAACCTCGACCGGATTCGCGAGCGAAGGCGCCACCATCGAAAACGTGCGCCTCATGAAGGCGACCGTGGGGGACCGCATGAAGGTCAAGTCTTCTGGCGGCGTGCGCACACTCGACCAGCTCATCGACTTCATGAACAAGGGCGTCACTCGCTCGGGTTGCTCGGCGACCGAGGCAGTGCTTTCGGAGTTTTTGGCGAACGCTCGCTAGCACTTTTTGCGTTATCGAGTCGGGCTCGTGTTCTCAGCCATTTTTCAGGTTGTTGCCTAGACTGAAAAGCATGAGTAACTC
>WLFI01000129.1 GCA_009703845.1 Actinomycetota bacterium | reverse complement strand
GGCTAATGGGAAGGTTTAACAGGGTGGCAATCTCATGCGTCTTTTAGCTATTTGCCTTTCATTGGCAGCCGCCGTGGCCTTGGCTTTCGGGGCTCAGTACCAAAACCTCGCCGTTGGTGGCAGCCAATCGAAGAACTCATCCGACAAACGCGTTGGATTTAGAGCTTTGGCGAGACTTGTCAGCAACCCCCGCTGGCTCATCGGCATGGCCTGTCTAGCCGGTGGCGCAGGGTTGCAGATTGCCGCACTCTCGCTTGCGCCTCTGATCGTTGTGCAACCCCTTGGAGCAATTGCCCTAGTGATTACGGCGCTGTTGAACTCGAGGTCGACCAAGACGGCAATCACAAAAGCAACTTGGGTGGCCATCACGCTTTGCACCGTGGGCATTGCCATATTCGTAGCAGTTGCAGCCAACGTAGCCGGTGAGAAACCGAACCTAAACGATGGGGATCTAGCCCAGATTCTTATAGTCCTTGGTGTTGTGGTCGCAGTCTTCACGATTGGATTCTTCACATTCGCCAAGCGTGCCAAGGCAATCACCTTCATACTCGGAGCCGGAATTCTCTACGGCTTTGTCGCCTCATTGATTAAGGCGGTCGTGCAGCGCATCGCGCAGCAAGATTTCTCGCTGCTCACTCTGGTTTGCCTAGTGGTTGTCGCACTAGCCATTCTGCTCGGCGGTTGGTTCGTTCAGAACGCCTATGCCAGCGGACCTCCCGACTTGGTAATCGCCGGGCTTACCGTTGTCGATCCGATGGTAGCGATTATGGTTGCAATCGTAATTTTGGGCGAGGCCCAATCAGCGGATGCTCTGACTCTCGCCATCTTCGTCGCCACCGCGCTCGTTGCCATCGTTGGCGTTTGGCTCTTGGCCAAGGTTCACCCAGAACTCCGAGAGAAAACAGTAGCCTGATTATGCCAAGCCGTTATCCAGCCCCGAAGCCTCTGGTCGTGGTGATTGGTTGTGACACCTTTCCGCCAGACATTAATGGCGCTGCCAGGTTTGCCGAGCGATTGGCAGCTGGTTTACAGGGGCGCAATCACGAAGTGCACGTAATCGCACCGTCAACAAACAAGCGCTATGGCGTCTATCGCGAAGTGCACGCAGGGGTTCCAATTGTGGTGCACCGACTGAAGTCATACCGAGTGCCCCGGCATAAGTTTTTACGTTTCATTTCACCGCTTGGCCTAAGAGGCCGCCTGGTGAAGCTGATCAAGAACATCGCCCCAGATGTGGTTCACATTCAATCTCACTTGATGGTCGGGCGGTTCTTATCAAATGTTGCTCGTGAACTCGATATTCGTTTGGTGGCGACCAACCACACCATGCCCGAGAATCTCGTTCGTTATTCGATGCTGATTCCTAAACTTTTCGAACGCTTGGCAATGCGCATGGCTTGGGCGGATACCGGAAACATTGTGAGCCGTGCGGCAGTAGTAACCACCCCCACGAGAAAAGCGGCCGAGATATTGAATCGCGCCACTGGAATCGCTGGAATCTATGCGATTTCGTGCGGAATCGACTCGCGGCCGTTTGCATCGGCAAAAGCTGCCTCAAATGAAAAACCTCGAGCTCTTTTTCTCGGGCGCCTCGATTACGAAAAACACGTGCACATTCTCATCGAGGCTTTTTCGAAACTTGATTCGAGTCCAGACGCCATCTTAGAAATCGTTGGCGACGGCTCGGAACGGGAGAGCCTCGAATCTTGGGCTGATGAGTGTGGAGTAGGCGACCGAGTAGTTTTCTCGGGCTCGATTCCAGACAGCGAACTTTCGGCGGCGTATGCGCGCGCATCCGTGTTTGTCATGCCATCGATAGCAGAGCTGCAGTCGATTGCAACCATGGAGGCCATGGCAAGTGCAAGGCCAGTCATAGCGGCAAACGCCGCCGCCCTTCCTCACCTGGTGCACGATGGCGAGAACGGTTTTCTATTTGAACCTGACAACGTTGAACAGCTCACCGGGCTGTTGAAGCGTGTGTTCGCTATGAACGACGCCGAGTTGCAAACCCTCGGAGACAAGTCTCTGCACCTGATTCAGTCTCACGACATAAATCGCACCCTAGATGCCTTTGAGAAAATTTATCGAAACCAGATGGCCGACCTAAGTGACACCGTTGACAATGAACCCGACTATCTGCTGGCTACCAGCTCGATAGCCATCGTCAAGAGCAGCGCTAGTTCGGCAAGGATCGCTGCGGCGGCAGCCAAGGGGAACTTGTCGAATTTGAGATCGGGCGTTGTTGAACGCCTCAACGGTGTCAGAGGCGAAACCTTAGAGAAGTTCGACGACCTAAAATTTGAGGTCACCAGACGCACCTCGGTAGCCACTCGCCGGTTAGCCAAATCGATTGCCAGAGCCTTGAACAGATTCCGCAATAGAGACGAGTAGTCTTTATCTGGTGACGGGGGCGTTAGCTCAGCCGGTTAGAGCAGCGGACTCATAATCCGTCGGTCGCGGGTTCAAGTCCCGCACGCCCCACCAAGCGCTATTACGTTTTGATAACACCGCGCTGTGAAATCGCTTGCAGTTCTTTCATTTCACGAGCCGCAACTTAGGCTTGAAACATCCATCTCAAGCAATCGGAGAATTCAAAGATGTCTTCTACTTTCAAGCGCGCCATTGGCTTTTTTGTCAGCCTGGTTATGTCACTTGGTTTCATCGCAGCTAGCGCCAGCTCGGCCAGCGCGCTCCCAGAAACAGTCACTCTCACAGTGCACTACAACCGCACTGCGGGTGACTACGAGGGCTGGAATGTCTATCTATGGCGCAATGTAGACGGTAGCGGCGACAAAGAAGTTAAGGCAGACGGCTTTGCTTTTGGAAACGCTGATGACTTCGGACAGATTGCAGTTGCCGAAGTTAACGGCATGACTGCCTTCAAAGACTTGGGTTTCATCATTCGCAAGGGTGCATGGGTAAAGAAGGAAGGGCCGGCCTGTGGTCCAACCAAGAATGGTGACCGCTTTGCGACCATTGGCGACTCAGGAGTCTCAGAAATTTGGATCAAGCAGGACGACTGCACCATCTACACCGAAGCCCCAACCGTTGAGGCCCCTGCCCCAGCAATCGTGAGCGCGAGCATCGACGACCTGAATAAGATCACCGTGACACTGAACCAGCAGTTCACTCCTACCTCTGGGGCTAATGGATTCACTGTTTCTGGCGGACTTACCGTCACCTCGGTTGCGCTAAAGGGTGGCAACGGAACCTCTTCGAGCATGCTGACTCTGACGCTAAGCGATGAGATCACCTTCGGCACTAGCTACACAGTTACCCACACGGGCCCTGATGCAGACTCAACGTTCGGCTCAAAAGCCGCCTCGGTTGGTAATGTCATGAACTCTGCCGGCTTCAACGAGGCATTCAAGTACGACGGCGATGACCTAGGTGCGACTTACACCAAGACCGCAACAACCTTCCGCGTGTGGGCTCCAACTGCCTCAGATGTGAAGCTAGCCACCTTCGAGTCGGCTACTTCTTCTTCTGCAACCGCAACCGAATACCAGATGACCAAGGGAGTCAAGGGAACTTGGTTCGTCACCCTGGATGGCGACAAGGCCGGAACCATCTACGCCTACCGCGTTACTCGCAACGGTGAAAAGGTCGGCGTTATC
>WLFI01000128.1 GCA_009703845.1 Actinomycetota bacterium | reverse complement strand
TAAGCGGGAAACCCGTTCCAAGATAAGATTTCTCACCGGGTTAACCGGGTAAGGCCCCCAGCTAGATGACTGGGTTGATAGGCCGGATGTGGAAGCATGGCAACATGCGGAGCTGACCGGTACTAATAAGCCAACTACTTGATAACATTTTTGCTTGCGTCCACTATGTGGTTCCCGAGGTATGGTCGGGAATCGAAATAAAACATCACACTTAACTGTGTGCTTACGATTCACATAACTCAATAGTGTTTCGGCGGCCATAGCGAAGGGGAAACGCCCGGTTACATTCCGAACCCGGAAGCTAAGACCTTCAGCGCCGATGGTACTGCGAGGGGGACCTCGTGGGAGAGTAGGACACCGCCGGACTTAAATTAGAAAATGGCCACCTGTTTACAGGTGGCCATTTTCGCTTAAACTCACAATTTCGGGAGAAATCATGTCAGATCAGGACAGATCGCGTAATCATCGCGACCGCAAGCCCAAACTTGACGCACCTGAACGCCCATCGTGGCAGCAACGCGTAGACCGGCCAGCCAGTGCTGACAAGCCGAAGAGTCCACTAATTCCTCACGAAATTCAACCCGAAGACCTCGACATGGGGGTCCGGGTGCAACTAAAGACACTTTCGGCCGAAAATGCCGAAATGACCGCAAGACACCTGGCCATGGTTGCCTATCTTGCCGAGCAGGACCCAGAGCTTGCGCACCGCCACGCTCAAGCTGCCGCATCGCGCGCTGGGCGCATCCCAGTTGTTCGCGAAACGGTCGGAATTACCGCCTATTTCGTTGAAGATTGGGCGCTTTCGCTTCGCGAACTGCTTGCCCACCGTCGCATGACCAATTCAAACGACCATGTTCCGATGATGATCGACTGCGAGCGTGGCCTGGGCAGACCCCAACGCGGGCTCGAACTCGGTCGAACCATCGATCGTGCTGCACTCAGTGCAGAAGTTCGGGTCAGCTTGGCAATTGCCATGTCGGGCGCGCGACTGGACCTCGGGCAGAACGAGACGGGTCTGGTCGAACTCGAGATCAAAGAACTTAACCCAAACAGCGTGTTTGATTATTCGCCCCGTCTGTTTTGGGCCTACGCCGACACCCTTGAGGTGCTTGGTCGTGAAGCGGACGCTGCCAAGTGGGCAGACCTCGCGGCCCGTGCCGACAAGGCAATTGCGCAAAAGAACGCTTCGGAGTTTGAAGAACTTTCTGTTCTGGAAGAGATTGAGATTCCAAAGGCCAGCGATTTCGTGCGCCGTGAGCGTTCTGATGATGACCGCCCGAGACGTTCATTCGGGTCTGACCGCCCGACACGCGATGGCGATCGACCACGACGTGACGGTGACAGTTCACGCCCAACCGGTGATCGCCCAGCTCGTGACTCGGATCGTCCGCGCCGCGATGGCGACCGCCCGCAGCGTAGTTTCGGTGCTCCGAAGCGCGATGGCGACCGCCCAGCGCGCGATTCAGACAGACCACGTCGTGATGGCGACCGCCCACAGCGTAGCTTTTCGAGCGACAGACCACGCCGTGACTCTGATCGCCCAAACCGCGACACTGCGCCTAGAAAGTACAGCGAACCTCGTGCCGATTCGACCCCGGTGGCGAGCGATGCGCCGGCAAGTTCTGATGCTCCGAAGAAGCCACAGCTAGATTTCGGTGACAGCCCGGCAGATAGAAAGCCGAGAGGCGACAAGAAAGACGGCAAGCGTGGCCGCTAGTCTCATTGCCCAATACGACACTCTTCTAGCTGACCTTGATGGCGTTGTTTACGCCGGAAAACAGGCCATCGACGGTGCTGTTGACTCGATCAATCGCGCCTCGAAAGCCGGCATTTCCGTTGGCTATGTAACCAATAATTCGTCTCGCCGCCCAGAAACCATTGCCGACCAATTGAATGGTTTTGGCCTATCGGTTAAGCCTGACGACGTTATTTCTTCAGGTCAAACGGGGGTCGAACTACTTGCCACCATGATTCCTGCCGGGGCAAAGGTATTGGTCGTCGGCGGGGAGGGGTTGCGCAAACGTGTTATTGACGGCGGCTTCGAGTTGGTTGAATCAGCCGACGATGAGCCTGCTGCGGTCATCCAAGGATTCGCCCCCGATGTTGCCTGGGTTCACCTGGCCGAAGCTGCCTTTGCCATTCAAAAAGGTGCCAAATGGGTGGCCACCAACCAAGACTGGACCCTGCCTCAAGAGCGAGGTTTGGCACCTGGCAACGGAACCCTGGTTTCGGCCGTGCACACTGCCGTGGGTTTTCTGCCCGAGGTTGCTGGAAAGCCAGAACCAGCCATTTTTGGCACCGCTACACGACATTTTGCAAGCAAGCGTCCACTATTTGTAGGTGACCGAATCGACACCGACATTGTTGGTGCGAATCGAGCCGGCATCGACAGTGCTCTCGTGCTCACCGGTGTGAGCACGAAGAAAGAGCTACTCGGCGTCAAAGCGGATGGCCGACCAACGTACATCCTAGAAAACTTAAGCGAATTGCACCGCGCATACTCAGAACCAAAGAAGACGAAGTTCGGCTTTTCTTGCGATGGCGCAAAGGTCGAATTGCTCGCCGGCAAAGTGCGAATTATTTCGGGTGAGCCGGGTTCATTAGCGGTGCTCAAGGCAGCCTGCGCTGTGATTTGGAACGCGCCAACTCCGATTCACACCCTCGATGTTGAACCAGCGCTTTACGAATAGTCTTTAGGTCGAAAGGTAAATCATGACGAACGATTTTCAAACTGAAGTTTTGCAAGAGCTAGAGCGCATCGCGGCTCTGCCAGAGAACGAGCAGATTGATGCATACCGAGCCCTGCACGCGAAGCTTGAAGCGATTCTCGCCGAGAGCAACTAGTTGCGAGCCGATCTCGCGCTCGTTGAGGCCGGCCTAGCCAGGTCTCGCTCACATGCGGCAACCCTTATTGATGCCAAGCGCGCGTTGGTGAACGGTGAGGCAATTCGCAAGCCTGCACAGATAATCGCTGAATCGGCATCGCTAACCCTTTTGGCGGCGATAGATTACGTTTCTCGTGCCGGGCACAAACTTGCCGAGGCTCTAGACCAGTTCGGTGAGCTAGAGCTGGTCGGCAAATATTGCTTGGATGTTGGCGCATCGACCGGCGGATTCACCGAAGTTCTGCTGCGCCGAGGTGCATCGAGCGTGGTTTCGATTGATGTCGGGCACGATCAGATGGTTGCTGAACTCAAGGACAACCCAAGAGTTACCTGCATAGAAGGATTCAACGCCCGCGAACTCTCACCCGAAACTCTGGCTGAGGTCGGTGTTGCGAAAGCCCAGTTCGACGTTGTCGTTGCAGACCTGAGTTTCATTTCACTCACTCTCGTGCTCGAACAAATCCTGTCGGTTGCCCCTGGTTCCGATCTGGTGCTACTCATTAAGCCGCAGTTTGAAGTTGGTAGACAATCGCTCAGTGCAAACGGAATCGTAAACGATTACCGATTGCGCGCCGATGCCATTCGCCAAGTGGTTGACCATGCGAATTCGCTCGGATGCGGCATCCGTGGGCTCGTTCGTTCTGCTTTACCCGGCACGCATGGGAACATTGAGTACGTGCTGTGGATTAGTTCTAAAGAAGCACAAAATTCGGGACAATGGTCTGAGATTATT
>WLFI01000127.1 GCA_009703845.1 Actinomycetota bacterium | reverse complement strand
CGCGCTCGGCTGCCAAGAACGGGCTGGCAACGTTGTAGGTGTATTCGGCGGCAAGCTTGGCGCGCACCGCGGCGACATCCTCGCCCGCTTCTTCGGCGGCCTTGATCTTGTCGCGGAACAAAATGTTCACCGCTCCCTGACCACCCATAACCGCAATCTCGGCGGTTGGCCAAGCCAGGTTGATGTCGGCACCGAGTTGCTTCGAGCCCATCACGATGTAGGCGCCACCATATGCCTTGCGGGTGATGATGGTCACCAGCGGAACGGTTGCTTCGGCGTATGCATAGAGCAACTTGGCACCGCGGCGGATCACGCCTGCCCACTCCTGGTCGGTGCCCGGCAGGTAGCCTGGCACGTCGACGAGGGTAAGAATCGGAATCGAGAAAGCGTCGCAGAATCGCACGAAACGCGCAGCCTTTTCACCGGCGTCGATGTTTAGGGTGCCGGCCATCGCGCTCGGTTGGTTGGCGATGATGCCAACGCTTGCGCCGTCGATTCGAGCAAATCCAATCAGGATGTTCGGGGCGAACAACGGCTGAACCTCAAGGAATTCGTTGTCATCAACAACCGACTCGATGATGGTGTGCATGTCGTATGGCTGGTTCGGTGAGTCGGGAATGATCGTGTCGAGAACCCGGTCTTCATCGGTCACCTCGAGCGCATCGGTCTGAGCGTATCGCTCTGGCTCGCTCAGGTTGTTTTCTGGAAGGTAAGAGAGCAGTGAGCGCGCGTAGTCGATTGCGTCTTCTTCGTCGCTGGCTAGGTAGTGAGCAACGCCCGAGGTTTCGTTGTGGGCACGTGCACCACCGAGCTCTTCCATGCCGACATCCTCGCCGGTCACGGTCTTGATCACGTCGGGGCCGGTCACGAACATGTTCGAGGTTTTGTCGACCATGATCACGAAGTCGGTGAGTGCTGGTGAATAAACCGCACCACCGGCGGCTGGGCCCATGATGATCGAAATCTGCGGAATCACACCCGAGGCCATGGTGTTGCGCTTGAAGATTTCGCCGTACTTGCCAAGAGCGATAACACCTTCTTGGATGCGCGCACCGCCGGAATCGAGAATGCCGATCAGTGGCACACCAGTGGCAATGGCTAGGTCCATGACCTTGATGATCTTGTTTCCGGCAGCTTCGCCGAGTGAACCACCAAAGATGGTGAAGTCTTGCGAGAACACGGCCACCTGACGGCCGCCGATGGTTCCGACACCGGTGACTACCGAGTCACCGTATGGGCGGTTGCGTTCCATGCCGAAAGCGGTGGAGCGATGGCGAACGAATTCGTCTAGTTCTTCGAATGAACCGGCGTCGAGAAGCATCTCGATGCGCTCGCGGGCGGTCTTCTTGCCCTTTGCGTGTTGTTTGGCGATGGCTGCCTCACCACTGGCTAGAACCGCTTCGTGGTAGCGGTCTCGCAGGTCGGCAAGTTTGCCGGCGGTGGTAGACATGTCATGTTTCGGAGTGTTCTCAGACATGATGCCAACTTTAGTAGCCTGAAGCCATGAATCTAGAGAACGCGGCCTCACTGGTTGCCCGAATCGACTATGTCGAGAGCACCGGTTCGACCAATACCGACCTAGCCGAGGCGGCGGTTTTGTCGTCAGCCGACTATCCAGATTTATCGGTTTTGTGTGCCGGTAGCCAGTCGAGCGGGCGCGGTCGAGCCGGGCGAGTCTGGGAATCGGCGGCCGGGGCTTCGCTATCGCTGAGCATTTTGGTTCGACCCAAGGGCGTTTCACTCGAGCACTTTGGCTGGCTGCCGATTTTGGCCGGCCTCGCCGCCTCGCGCTTTGTTACCGGAGTTTTGCCAGGAGCAGAGGTTGGTCTCAAGTGGCCGAACGACGTTTTGGTGGGGGATAACAAGATTTGCGGAGTGCTCAGCGAGCTCATCGGTGACGGCAGCGGCGTTGTGATCGGCGTCGGGCTCAACTTGACTCAGTCGAAAGACGAACTGCCAATCGAAGCCGCCACCTCGCTGCGACTCGAAGGCGCGAGCGTTTCGTTCGATGCTGCCGTCACGGGTTTCTTGGCCGAGTTTGTTTCTCTCTATGAGCAGTTCGTGAACCACCGTGGCGATGCCACCGCCAGCGAGCTTCGCCGCTGGGCAACCGCAGGTTGTCTCTCAATCGGCCGGCGAGTGCGCGTTATGTTGCCGGGCGATCAAACCCTCGAGGGGCGAGCCGTCGAGATTGATGACTCCGGTCGCCTCCTTATTGCGGTTGACGGTGAGCGGCAGCTTTTTGCCGTCGCTGCCGGTGACATCGTTCATCTGCGACACAATTGACCGGTGAGCTTTCAACAAGAACTTGACCTAGCCCGAATCAGGCAAAGCCTTCGCGTGCTCTGGTTGGCGCAACTGGTTCTGTTCGCGGTGGTTTTTGTGTTGTCGTTTATGTCTGGTCGAGTGATCGATGAATGGCTATCGATCACCATTAACGCGGTGGCCGGGGTGCTCATCGCCTTCTTCTGGCTACTGCCGAGCATCCGCTATGCCACCACGTTCGTCGACATCACCAGCACCCGAATCATCTATCGCGGCGGTCTGTTTGCGCGCGTGCGTCGCGAGCTTTCGTGGTCGCAGGTCACCGGCATCGAATACTCGCGCACCAAGGGCATCGTTATTTTGGCGGGCGAAGAACCGCCGTTGATTTTGACGCGGATGCCCCGAGCCAAAGCCCTCGCCGAAGAACTTCGCGCGACGCTGGCAAAATAGAACTCTAGAAAGGTTTGAACTTGGCAAAACGTGTGGGAGTCATCGGTGGCGGTCAGCTGGCACGAATGATGACGCCACCTGCCATCAACCTTGGTCTCGAGCTCAAAGTTCTCGCCGAGGCCGAACACTCATCGGCTGTCATGGCCACCACGATGGTTGGCGACTACACCCAATTTGAAGTTGTGGCCGAGTTTGCCAAAACCGTCGACGTGATTACTTTTGATCACGAGCATGTGCCGCTCGACGTTCTGCGCAGGCTAGAAGAAGCCGGCGTCTCAGTTCAGCCACCATCGCGCGCGCTTGCCTTCGCCCAGAACAAACTCGAAATGCGCGCCCGCCTGTCGGCGCTTGGTTTGCCGATGCCGATTTGGGCGGCCATATCTTCGGTGGCCGAACTACAAGAATTCTTGAACGACAACGGTGGTGTCTGTATTTTGAAGACCCCAATCGGCGGTTATGACGGCAAGGGTGTGCGCGTCATCAAGTCGGTCGAAGACGCCGCCGACTGGCTCGAGCCGGCGATGCTCGGCTCGGTTGGTGGCTCGTTGCTCGCTGAAGAGAAGGTCAACTTTGTGCGCGAGCTTGCGCAGCTAAGTGCCAGACGCCCAAGCGGCGAGTTTGCCACTTGGCCGCTGGTGCAAACGGTTCAGGCAAACGGGGTGTGCTCTGAGGTGTTGAGCCCGGCTCCTGGCGCAGATCGGGCAACTCTCGAGCGTGCCGCCGAGATCTCCCGCGGAGTGGCCGAGGGTCTCGGCGTAACCGGCGTTCTGGCCGTCGAACTTTTCGAAACCCCGAACGGTCGACTGCTCATCAACGAACTAGCCATGCGCCCGCACAACTCTGGTCACTTCAGCATCGAGGGTTCGACCACCAGTCAGTTTGAGCAGCACCTGCGCGCGGTGCTCGACCTGCCACT